>NZ_JBLNKS010000011.1:0-136398 GCF_048276375.1 Flavobacterium sp. ZB4R12
ATATTGTTTATTGTTTCAATTTTTCAGCTCTGGACTCCCAAGCATCGGTGAGACTGTCATAATCGACAGGTGTCGCAGGATTCTGATTTTGCAATCTTCCTGATTCGAAGGCTCGCATTTTTTATAAGGGGGAACGCCAAAATATTGTTTATTGTTTCAATTTTTCAGCTCTGGACTCCCAAGCATCGGTGAGACTGTCATAATCGACAGGTGTCGCAGGATTCTGATTTTGCAATCTTCCTGATTCGAAGGCTCGCACTAGTATCGTTTCTATTAAATAATCTTCATTAGACTGATACGGTTGGTATTTTGTTTTTAAGTTAATGTCAAACATGCTTGCAGCAGTATTAGACCAAAAGGCTTTCCAACCGCTTTTAAGATTTTTAACCAACTCATAGGTAGTTGTCCCGGTTTGACGATGAATTAACTTTACGAGTATTTGACCTTGCTTACGGGATAGCTTTTTAAGTTTAGCTTCAAATTCATTACTAAGATACCCTTCGACTATCTTGAAATATTTCTTTTTTTCCTTATTTGTTTTAAGGTTTGCCATACCTCTATTTAAAACTGTCAATCTTTCAGCTGCTAATTTTGCATAAGGATAGGTTTTGTATACTCGGTTTTGAAGCAATAAAAATTGTTTTCTTGCTTCGGGATCCAGTTTCTCTTTATGAATTACTATTTCTTCTAATTGTATGGTGTCATTAAGTATAGAATCATCTTCTGTCAATATATAGCCCATTTTGGTTGTATCCTTTTGGGTCACCTGAGCATTAACATATATAGTTGTAAAAAGTATAAAAAAGAAAAGTTGAATAATCCTCATGGGTTGAAAAATTTAATTTCCAAAATTATACATTATATACGCAACTGTGATGCCAAATTTATAATTTAGCAAAAAAATAATTTTATGAGTACTAAATCAATATTAAAGAAGTCATCACTTGAGTTTTTAGAAAACTACCTTAATAATGCATCGCCTACAGGTTATGAAAGTGATGGACAAAAATTATGGATGGATTATTTGAAACCTTATGTTGATACTTTTATAACGGACACTTACGGTTCGGCTGTAGGAATAATAAATCCGGATGCTCCGTATAAGGTAGTGATTGAAGGTCATGCTGACGAAATTTCATGGTATGTAAATTACATTACTGACGATGGATTAATCTACGTGATTAGAAATGGTGGTTCAGATCATCAAATTGCTCCTTCAAAACGTGTCAATATTCACACTAAAAATGGAATCGTAAAAGGGGTATTTGGCTGGCCAGCCATTCATACTAGAAATAGAAGTAAAGAAGAAGTGGCAAAAGTTGACAATCTATTTATAGACATTGGCTGCGAAACTAAAGATCAAGTAGATAAAATGGGCGTTCATGTAGGGTGTGTAATTACGTATCCTGATGAATTTATGATTTTGAACGAAAACAAATTTGTTTGTCGTGCGATTGACAACCGTATGGGTGGTTTCATGATTGCCGAAGTGGCTCGTTTGTTAAACGAAAACAAAATAAAACTTCCTTTTGGATTGTATATTACCAATTCTGTTCAGGAAGAAGTGGGTCTTCGTGGTGCCCAAATGATTACCAAAACCATCAAACCAAATGTTGCGATTGTAACAGATGTTTGTCATGACTCCACTACTCCAATGATCGAAAAGAAAATTGAAGGCGAGACAAAAATTGGTAAAGGTCCTGTAGTTACTTATGCTCCTGCAGTTCAGAATAATTTGCGAGAATTGATTTTGGAAACCGCTATGGCTAAAGAAATTCCATTTCAACGATTGGCTTCCTCTCGTGTTACGGGTACAGATACTGATGCTTTTGCATACAGTAATGGTGGTGTTGCCTCCGCTTTGATATCATTGCCTTTGCGTTACATGCATACCACGGTTGAAATGGTGCATCGTGATGATGTTGAAAATGTGATTAAACTAATTTATGAGACATTATTGAAATTGGAAAACGAAGAAACCTTCTCTTATTTTAAATAGTTTTAGGAGCTAATCCCGCTATCCGTTGCAATCTTTCTAGTCCTGAACTTGTTTCAGGATCCTGAAACAAGTTCAGGACTAGAAAGGATTTCCACTGCAAACGAAGTTCACTGAACTCCGCTGAAAGTAGAAACAAGGTGAAGTAATCGGGGCTAAAAAACCGCATTTCAAATTACGAATTGCGTTTTTTTAGTAAATTTACTTAAACAATTCTTAAAATGCAGTCATCCGCAACATCAATCGAAGCGTATTTAAGAGAAATTCCCCAAGAAAGAAAATCAGCATTTCTTAGACTTCGCAAAACTATTCTTAAAAATATTCCAAAAGGATTTGTTGAACAAATATCTTATGGAATGGTAGGTTATGTAGTTCCACATTCCATTTATCCAAATGGATATCATTGTGAACCAAAACTACCGCTGCCATTTATAAGTATTGCTTCCCAGAAAAATTTTATAGCATTATACCATATGGGTATATATGCTAACCCAGAATTACTAAATTGGTTTGTCACCGAATACCAAAAACACAGCACCCAAAAATTAGATATGGGAAAAAGTTGCATCCGATTTAAAAAATTTGATCAAATCCCTTTTGATTTAATTGCAGAACTCGTGCAAAAAATAACAGTTCAAGAATGGATAAATTGTTATGAATCCATTTTAAAAAATTAAAATAATCATTAATTTTAAAATTAAAAATCATGAACATTATCAAAAAAATTATTTTAGGGCTATTGGGAATTATTGCTTTGGCATTGCTAATTGCTTTATTCCTGCCAAAAAACTATGCTGTAGAAAGAGAAATCACTATCAACCAACCCAAAGACAGTGTTTTCAATTATATCAAATACGTTAAAAATCAAGACAATTTTAGCGTTTGGAATAGAAAAGATCCAAAAATGATTAAAACATTTTCAGGAACTGACGGCACGATAGGATTTGTTTATTCATGGAATAGCCAGGATAAAAACGTGGGTGTTGGAGAACAGGAAATTAAAAAAATCATTGAAGGAGAACGAATTGATTTTGAATTACGCTTTAAAGTTCCATTCGAATCAACCGATAATGCTTACATGATAACGGAAGCTATTTCGTCAAATCAAACTAAAGTAAAGTGGGGATTTGATGGAAAAATGCCTTATCCTATGAACTTAATGTTACCCATCATGAATATGGAAGAAATGCTGGGAAAAGATTTGCAAGATGGATTGAACAATCTAAAAGTAGTTTTAGAAAAATAGTACTTCTTTTTTAATACAAAAAACCGCAATTCAAATTCAGAATTGCGGTTTTTATTTGTCTTTTTTTCGAAAGTATTCTATCTATTCTCTAAATAAGCCAAGACATTTTTCTCGATTCTTTCATCAATATTTGAAATATCAGCTTTAACGAATTTTTCTCCAAGAATATTTTCATATAATTCGATATATCTTTCAGAAACAGTTTCAATATATTCGTTAGTCATATCAGGAATTTGTTGTCCTTCTTTTCCTTGAAAACCATTTTCGATTAGCCAACGACGAACAAATTCTTTCGATAATTGTTTTTGTTCTTCGCCTTTATCTTGACGTTCCTGATATCCTTCGGCATAAAAATAACGAGACGAATCCGGTGTGTGAATTTCGTCAATTAAAACAATTACACCGTCTTTGGTTTTCCCAAATTCATATTTGGTATCAACCAAAATCAATCCACGACTGGCAGCAATTTCAGTTCCTCTTTGAAATAATGCTCTAGTATATTTTTCTAAAACTAAATAATCCTCCTCTGAAACAATTCCTTTAGATAAAATTTCCTCACGAGAAATATCTGCATCATGTTCGCCATTATCTGCTTTGGTAGTTGGTGTAATAATTGGTTCGGGAAATTTATCATTTTCTTTCAAACCTTCTGGCATTTTTACTCCGCAAATTTCTCTTTTGCCAAGAGCGTACTCACGAGCAGCATGACCTGAAAGATAACCTCGGATTACCATTTCTACTTTGAAAGGCTCACATAAATGACCAACAGCCACATTAGGGTCTGGAGTTGCGATTAACCAGTTAGGTACTATATCTTTTGTCAATTCCATGAATTTAGTCGCAATTTGATTCAAAATTTGACCTTTGTATGGAATTCCTTTTGGTAAAACTACATCAAAAGCCGAAAGCCTGTCAGTAGCTACCATCACTAAAAGTTCATCATTGATGTTATAAACTTCTCTTACTTTGCCTCTGTAAACTGATTTTTGATTGGGGAAATTAAAATTAGTAGTTGTGATTGTATTGCTCATTATTATTTGTGTTGTGTGTTTTTTCTAATAGTTGCAAATTTATGATTATTTTAGAAAGAAAAGCAAAGAATCATTCATAGTAGATCCAAATAAATGGATGTTTGAAAAAAAATATGAAATCATTCCATAAAAGGAGCCTTATATGCAACTACTACCTCTATTATTGAAGTATCTTTTTTAATAATTTTTTGGATATATAGGAAGCAACTCCTTCATTATCATTGGTTGAAATCACTTCTAAATGAGAAAGTCTATTTTTCAAACTCTTAGGCGCATTGCCCATAACTAATCCTTTACCGGTGGATTTAAGCATGTTTTCATCATTAAATCCATCCCCAAAAGATATTGCTTCCTGAAAAATAAAATTTTCTTTTTCCAAAATTTTTGCAATAGCAACACTTTTGTCTACCGATTTATCCATAAATTCCAAACAAAGAGGAAGGCTAAAAGCATGACTAAAAACATCAGAATGATCCTCTAAAATTTTATTTCTTAATTCAACTAATTTGGAATGGCTATCATGAGTGAAAAATAATTTTATAGCACTTAAATCATCTAAAGTATCAAAATCTACAAGTTCAGGATGATAATTGATTTCCGTTTGAAAACTATTTAATTTTTCATTGTGCTTGTTCGTTTGCCAAACATTTTCTCTAAATAATACCGTTGTAATTTCAGGATCTCTTTCTATAGCCAAAACCGATTTTATAGCATCGCTTTTGATGTCAAAAGAAAAAAGAAGTTCTTTCTCAGGGGAATGGATTCGCGCTCCGTTAGATGTTACTAAATAAACTGGACAACCCAATCCTTCCACGATTGGCATAGCGTCAAGATGATGACGACCCGTAGCAACAATTATTAAATAGTTTTGATTATGGAGTTCTTGGAAAACGGTTTTAGTATATTGTGATATTTTGTGGTCTGAATTTAATAAGGTTCCGTCTAAATCGCTTATTACGACTTTAATATTTTCTTTTCTCATCTTTCGTTTTTCACTGTCATTTTAATAATTACAAATTTATTGCATTTTGAAGAGATAAACAAAGAAAACAAGGAGTTACAGAAAAAAAAGTGTGAATTTTACATTTTAGTAAAAATGATTTAACATCACTACGGATTTCTAAATACTTTAAGAAGACAAGGGGAAAATTTAAAATGTGTCAAGTATTCAATATAAATACTACCATATTACCCGATTACAGTGAAAATCTTTTTTATCTCTTTTTTAAGATTACTTCACTAATTTATTTTTTTAATTCAAGTTAATTTAATTTGAAGCGAAAAACGGGAAGAATCTCAGCAGACAAATTCCCGAACCTCTCGCTCCAAAAAATGAACTTATCTATTATCTAATCAGTATTCTCAATCATCTTATATGCATCAATCACTTTTTTAACTAATCGATGTCTTACAATATCTTTATCATCAAGATAAATAATCCCAATTCCATCGACATCTTTCAAAACCAACAAGGCTTCTTTAAGTCCGGAAATGGTTCTTCTTGGCAAATCGACCTGGCCAGGATCACCTGTAATCATGAATTTGGCGCTTTTCCCCATACGGGTCAGAAACATTTTCATTTGGGAATGTGTCGTGTTTTGCGCTTCATCCAAGATTACAAAAGCATTATCCAAAGTCCTACCGCGCATGAATGCTAAAGGGGCAATTTGGATAATTCCCTTTAGAATATAATCCTCCAGTTTTTCATTGGGTAACATATCCCGCAAAGCATCGTAAAGAGGTTGCATGTAAGGATCCAGTTTTTCCTTCATGTCACCAGGAAGAAAACCAAGATTCTCCCCTGCTTCTACTGCGGGACGCGTGAGTATAATACGCTTGACTTGTCTTTCTTTCAACGCCTTAATAGCCATAGCGACCCCCGTGTATGTTTTTCCTGTTCCTGCAGGTCCAACGGCAAAAACCATATCATTCTTTTCCATGGTATCCACCAACAATTGTTGATTGGGCGTCATTGGTTTTATGATCTTCCCACCTACTCCATGCACCAAAATTTTGTCATGCCCAAAAGCTTTTCTTTCTTCTTGGCCGTCGCTTAAAATAACGCGTTCTATGACATTATCATCGATAGTATTGTAACGAGTAAAATGAAGCATTAGCCGTTGAAAACGTTTTTCGAACTCGTCCAGAACCTCTTTTTCTCCAAAAGCTTTTAAGGTTGTTCCCCGAGCTACAATCTTTAATTTCGGGTAGTACTTTTTAATTGTTTCAAGATGAGTGTCTTGAGCGCCCCAAAAGTCTTTTGGAGCGATGTCTATGAGCTCGATTATTCTTTCGTTCAAATGAGGTAGTTTTAAATTAAAATTAATTTTTTTATAAATCAATTGGTTGTCGGGTATATTTCTTGTTTTTAAATAGAATTTGTTTTTTGTTTTTCGTTTTTTTGTGTTTACTATTATTAGCTTTGCACTTCTCAAATTTAATAAAATTAGGTTTACATAACACCAATAGTTATAAACAAATTTATGTCAATAATTACCCTTACTACCGATTACGGCTTGAAAGACCACTTTGTAGGCGCACTGAAAGGGAAAATTTTATCCGAGTATTCCGAGGCATCCGTTATTGATATTTCGCATCATATTGACCCATTCAACACTGTAGAAGCAAGTTATATTCTTGGAGCTTCGTTTGCGAGCTTTCCAAAAGGCACTGTACATCTTATTGGAGTGGATATGGAATCAAATAAAGAAAATCAACATATCGTCATGCAATGGAATGATCATTATTTTATTGCCGCTGATAATGGCATTTTAAGTATGCTTTCGCAAAAGATTGTTCCTCAAAAAATGGTGGCTATCAATATTCATGACCGTTTGCCCAGCGAAGCTACTGATCTTGATGTTTTCGTAAAAGTGGCTTGCCATATTGCCAAAGGTGGTTTGATGAACGTCATTGGTAAAGAAATAAAAAATATCAAGCAAGTAACCAATTTGCAAGCGACTATCTCTGATGATGGCAATTCATTAAAAGGTCATGTTATTTATATTGATCATTTTGGGAATGTGGTGACCAATATTTCTAAAAAATATTTTATTGAGGTTGCCAAAGGACGACCTTATGAAATTGTATTGAAAACTAAAAATATTAAAACGATTCTACCCAATTATTCAGCAATTGCGAGTTCTGATAAATATCCGATTAAATATTATGAAGGAGAAAAATTAGCCATTTTCAATGAAGCTGGTTTTCTGGAGATTGCCATTTTTAGGAGCAATCCTTCCAAAGTAGGATCAGCTAATAGTTTATTGGGGTTGAATTATAGAGACATTATAAATATAGTATTCCGTTAGCAGTGGTCAGTAATCAGTTTAAAAAATCTAAAATCGTTAATCCTCAATCTTAAATCATAAATCCCAATGTTTGTACGAATTGTAAAATTGAGTTTTCACGAGGAACATATTCCTGCTTTTTTAGAAAACTTTGAGTTAATGAAAGATAAAATACGAAATGCTCCCGGAAATCGTTTCTTAGAACTGTATCAGGATAAAAACAATAAGAGCATTTTCTTTACCTATAGCTATTGGGAAACCGAAGCCGATTTGGAAAATTACAGAAATTCTGAACTTTTTTATGATGTTTGGACATTCACCAAGAAATTATTCAACGACAAACCGGAAGCTTGGAGTGTTGACAAATTAGTAAGTTTAGAATAAAAATTAGTTTAAAGTTTAAGGTTTAAAGTTGTTGGAATAGGAACTTTAAACTTTAAACATATCAAACCTTAAACAAAAAAAATGAAATCAATAGTATTACGAGAGATAAAATCCTTTTTCGGTTCGCCCATCGGCTACTTGGTTATTGCCATTTTTCTAATTATCAACGGATTGTTTCTTTGGATTTTCGAAGGGGAATACAATATTTTAAATACCGGTTTTGCTGACTTAACCCCGTTTTTCACATTAGCGCCTTGGATTTTAATATTCTTGATTCCTGCGGTAACGATGCGCAGTTTTTCGGACGAAAAAAAACAGGGAACGTTAGAATTATTGCTGACGAAACCGTTGAGTATTTGGCAAATCGTAAATGGAAAATTTCTTGGAGCTTTGCTTTTAATTGTAATGGCCATTATTCCAACATTTATTTATGTAGCAGTTATTTCTAATTTAGGAATGCCCGAGGGAAATATCGATATGGGAAGCACGATAAGTTCTTATTTTGGCTTGTTATTTCTTATTGCAGGGTATTCAGCCATTGGAATATTTACATCAACATTATCTGACAATCAAATTGTGGCTTTCATTGTTGCCGTATTTTTATGTTTCTTTTTCTATTTTGGTTTCGAAGGTTTGGCTTCTGTTGTTCCAAATATGTCTTTAATAATTGCCTCTTTTGGAATGCAGGATCATTTCAAAAGTATGAGCCGAGGCGTACTAGACACAAGAGATATTCTTTATTTTACAAGCATAACAGTATTATTTCTTTCGTTTACAGTTTATAATCTAAAATCTTTCAAATCGTAATGACAACTTCTAAGAAAAAAAACCTAAAATCGGTACTGATTACCATTGCTGTTTTATTGCTTTTGAATGTAATTGGAAGTTCCTTTTTTCATCGTTTTGATTTGACAAAAGATAAAAGATACACCCTTTCAACAACTTCTTTGAATATTATCAAACAAGTGAAAAATCCTTTGTCTATAAAAGTATATATGCAAGGTGATTTACCGGCTGAATTCAAAAGGTTACAGCAAGAAACGAAGCAATTACTGGAAGAATTTCAGGCGTACAACAAGAATATTATTTTTGAATTTGTAGATCCATTGGAGAACAAAGACGAAAGTATGGATAATATTAAAGAGTTGTATCGAAAAAGGCTTACGCCAATAAATATAACCGTTGACGATAAAGGAAAGCAATCCCAAGCGATGGTTTTTCCTTGGGCAATTGCAGTATACGACAATAAGGAAGTTAATATTCCATTATTGAAAAACATTATGGGCGCTTCAACTACCCAAAAAGTGATTGGTTCCGTTCAGCATCTGGAATATTCGATTGCTGAAGGTTTGAATAAAATCACCAAAGCAAAACAAAAGAAAATTGCCGTAATCAAGGGTAATGGAGAACTTCAGGATATCGTAATGGCTAAATTTCTTTTACAGGTACGCGAAAGTTATCATATCGGACCTTTTACTTTAGATTCAGTTGCAAAAAACCCAATAGGAAGTTTAGAAGCTTTAGAAAAATATGATTTGGCTATTATCGCTAAACCAACGGAAATTTTTTCTGATGCGGAGAAACAGGTTTTGGATCAATTTATTATTAATGGAGGGAAAACATTATGGCTGATTGACCAAGTTTCGGCAGAAATGGATAGTTTGTACAATGCATCTGGAGCCACTTTGGCCTATCCAAGAGATTTGAATCTGAATGACATGTTCTTCAAATACGGCATCCGAATCAATCCTGATTTAGTAAAAGACGAACAAGGAAGTCCAATAAAATTGGCTACTGGTGAACAAGGAAGCGCGACTCAATTTCAGGAATTCAACTGGAAATTTGCGCCTCAGGTTTATCCAAATAGCTTGCATCCAATTGTGAAAAATTTAGGCGGAATCAAATTTGATTTTGCCAACCCTATTGATACGTTGAAAAATGGAATTAACAAAACCATTCTGTTGCAATCGTCTCAATATTCGAAAAAAATAGGAACTCCAACCGAAATTAATTTGAACATTGTTGCCGAAGAAACTTCGCCAAACGATTACCTGAATAAAGGAAATATTCCATTATCGGTTTTATTGGAAGGTTCGTTTCATTCCATGTTTGAAAATCGGGTTTTGCCTTTTGAGCAAAAAACATTTCAAGCTACAGGAAAAGACAATAAAATGATTGTGATTGGGGATGGAGATTTGATAAAAAATCAATTGGACAAGAACTTCCAACCCGTTGAATTGGGCTACGACCAAAGATCCGGGAATTTGTATGACAATAAAGATTTTCTCATAAATTGTATCAATTATCTGCTGGATGATAACGGACTTATTAACATTCGAAGCAAGGATCTTGATTTGCCATTATTGGATAAAGAAAAAGTTTACGAAAACTATACTCGTACACAATTCATAACTATCGGGCTACCAATTCTTATTTTATTACTTTTTGGTGTTCTGTTTACATTCCTCCGAAAAAGAAAATACAGTAAATAGATGTTAATAAAAAAGTTTCCAAACTAGAATAGTTTACGATATATTTGTAAAATGTATCGTATTTCGTATTTAAAGAAATACCTTAAAAAATAAAACAAAACAGATGAAATTTATAGTATCGAGTTCGTACTTATTGAAACAATTACAAGTTTTAGGTAACGTTATCAACAGCAGTAATACTTTGCCTATTTTAGATAATTTCCTATTTGATTTAGATCACAATGTGTTAACGGTTTCTGCGTCTGATTTAGAGACCACAATGTCTGCTACTTTAGGAATTGATTCTGAAAGCAAAGGAAGTGTTGCTGTTCCTGCAAAATTACTTTTGGAAATCCTTAAAACATTTCCGGAACAACCATTAACTTTCACCGTTGAAGAAAACAGTACGATTGAAATCAGCTCTAATTCTGGAAAATATGCCTTGGCTTATGCCCCTGGAGATGAATTTCCAAAATCGGTTAACTTAGATGATCCTTCTGTAACACTTGTTCCTGCTGATGTTTTAGCTACAGCAATTAGCAAAACTATTTTTGCTGCGGGAAATGATGATTTACGTCCGGTAATGTCCGGTGTATTCTTTCAGTTTTCGCCACAAGGATTGACTTTTGTAGCAACTGATGCACACAAATTAGTGAAATATGCCCGTACAGATGTTACTGCTTCTCAAGTAGCTGATTTTATTATGCCAAAGAAACCTTTGAACATCTTAAAAAATATTCTTGGTACTTCAGATACTGAAGTGAAAATTGAATATAACGATTCGAATGCTACTTTTTCTTTCGATAATTATGTTTTAATGTGTCGTTTGATTGATGGAAAATATCCAAATTACGAAGCGGTAATCCCAAAAGAAAATCCAAATAAATTAATGATCGATCGTTCTCAATTTTTGAGTTCAGTTCGTCGTGTTGCTATCTTTTCGAATAAAACTACACACCAGATTCGTTTGAAAATCGCTGGTGCTGAATTAAATGTTTCTGCCGAAGATATTGATTACTCAAATAAAGCAGAAGAAAGATTGACATGTGATTACCAAGGTGATGATATGCAAATAGGTTACAATTCTCGTTTCTTAACTGAAATGTTGACTAATTTGCAATCCGATATGATTATGCTTGAAATGTCATTACCAAACAGAGCCGGAATCCTTACTCCTGTTGATGGATTAGAAGAAGGTGAAACAGTTACCATGCTTGTTATGCCGGTAATGCTGAACAGTTAACATTATATTTTGATTTTGTTATATTTTAATTTTTGGAATTCAAATATAATACTTACCATTGTATAACAGATACGCTATTAACCAAACCATTTTTATATTTAAAAAACCGCAACTTCTTTTAAAGTTGCGGTTTTTTGTTTTCTAATGTTTACTTTTTGTCAAGTCGAACACAGTATTTCCTGAAACAATTATTAAATTTAAAAATATGAAGTCTAAAGCCTGCTTTTTGAAATCTGCCCCCTGAAAACGGAATACTCTTTCTAAATAACTCCCATTTTTTTCATCAGGAACGTAGCACTTCGATTTTTACAAATGCCGTCTCTGAGTTTATAATCGAAATGTAAATCATTATTGATAATCTCCACTTCAAAACATTTATTGGTTAGCACATTCGGATACTCATTCGTAGTCAGACAAACTTCTATATCATGCGTAGCAATGGCTCCAATCGCTTTTTTACCAATCACTTTTTTGACCACTTCAATCGTTCCGTTTCGTTTATCATCTGAATTGGTTCCGCGCAATATTTCATCAAGTAAAACAAATGCAGGTCTGTTTTCCAATTCGTCCATAATTTGCTTTAAGCGCTTTATTTCGGCGAAGAAATACGATTCACTGTCTGATAAAGAATCGGATAATCGCATGGAAACCAAAACCGGTAAAGGATGAACATTAGCCTGACTGGCACAAACCGGCGAACCCATTCCTGACAAAACCATATTTATTCCTAAACTTCTCAGAAACGTACTTTTTCCCGACATATTAGAACCGGTCAAAATCATAAACGATTCGGGATGAAAACTCACGGAATTCCCTACTCTAGTTTTTTTATTTAGTAACGGATGATTTAAATTAGAGAAATCAATTTCAAAATTGGTGTTTAATGTTGGATACACAAACTCGGGATTATTATAGGAAAGATTTGCCAAACTGTTCAGCATCTCGAATTCTCCAATAACTTCCATCCAGTCTTCGAGCACTTCGGCATGATCCTTTTTCCATTGAATTAATGATTTTAAAACATGCAGATTAAAAAGAAATGTTCCGTTGAATACGATAGCTGTTACGAAATTTCCGATGCTGTCCATTTTTGAAAATAAGCCCGCCAATTGTTTCAGATGAATACTGGCATTTTCTTTTTTGAAGGTTAGTTTTTGTTGTAAATCCATTAGTTTTTCGGACTGAAAAGATTCTTCTTCAATTTTCTGTAACAACAAACTATACTGATTGATGATTTTATCAATATTGGAGGAATTTGCAATTTCAACTTGAATTCGCTTCATAAACCTACCCAAAACAATTAAATTGAAAACGAAAACATAGGATAAAAGAGAAGCATAAATGGCATTAGAAGTCACTAAATAAGTGATAAAAAGCCCCAGAAAAAGAATTGGCGAACAATAGGAAACAAAAATACTAGCTTTGGACAAAGGCGTACTGTTGAATGTGCTCCACTTAAGCAAAGTGTCATAACTCAATTGTGTGTCCTGACTTATTTTGGCAAAAGCCAAAAACTCCTGACGCCAATCTAATTTTTCAGCTAATTCTTTTGTGGCTTTATGATTTCTAACAATTTCATCATTTGGTAAAAGTGTCAAAAGTTGTTTTGCCAATGTTTTTTTTCCAATAAATGTAGCGGTTCTATTCAGATTTTGAAACAAAGAATGCGCTCCGAAAATATCCAAATCATACGCATATGGATGATGAAAATCATTGAATTCCTGTCCGTTTTCGAAAGGAATTTTATTTCTTTCCAGATAGGCTATTTCATTTTCATTAATTTCCAATAGTGCTTGTTTTATTTGCTTCTGAAAAACTAATTTGGAATGAAAACGCATCAAAACTATAAATAATCCAAAAAGGAACACCGCCAAAGCAATAAAAACAGCACCGTTTGTTTTAATATAATAATAGATGGACGCTAAAAAAAAAACAATAGTGAGTAGCCGAAAAAAGCTAATACTATTGTACTTTTTATTGATTTTATTTAATGCTGTTAAAAAGCTTTCCTTTTTTGCTTTGTATACTTCCATAATTCATTTTGATGAACTACAAATATAGTGCTTCCGTCGACAATTCATTCATTAGAGAACAAGGAATACGTAACTATATTTATACCATAAAAAGGTCTTCTATGCATTTTTCAATTCCAAGAGACTTCCTAATTTTTCAAAATTTTTTAATTTTTAAAAATACTGGAAAATCATACATAAAAACGTTCAACAGTTATTTTCAATAGCAACACTCAAAATTAATCAATATGAATGGCTAAGATTGGTATGTCAAAATTAGTCGCTAATTTTTTTGTAAAACTTGGTTTAAACAATCCTTCAAAAAAGCCTCTTTTATAAGTAAGCATTGTTAACACATCGATGTCTTTATATAAAATGAAATCCAAAATAGTTTCTTTTATTTCATCACTGGTAATGACAAAAAACTCAATGGGTTCCTGCATAAACTCGGTTTCCCATTTTTCTATTGTTTCTTTTGATACATCAGAAGTACTGGTTTTCACATAAAGACATTTCACTTTTGCTTTTGTTTTTTTTGCGATATCCAATACTGTTTTAAGCGCTTTTTTATCTTTAGGCCTAAAACGGGTCGTGAAACCAATAGTCTCAATTTTTTTGAATTTTGCTTCCAATGGGACACACAACATAGGAACATCTATCCCTATTATAGCAGAACCGGCATTACTTCCTACAAAAAACGCATCCCATCCAGTAACCCCAGAAGTCCCCATTACAACAAAATCTATTTGATCTTCTTTAATTGCTCTTTTGATATTCGTTAATAAATCACCATCCATGAGCCTGTGAGTCATCTTAATTTTATCGAGGTGGCGTTCTTCGGCTATGGCTCGAAGCTTTGGAATCTCCTCTTTAAACATGTCGAATTGGGATAACTCCAATGAATCATAAATCACGGCATAATTTTCAGGAAAAAACTGATTATCAAATACGGGCAATTCAAATGTGTGCAATAAAACGAGTTCACCTTGAACTATTTTTGCAAATTCTAAAGCATGTACAAAGGCATTAGTGGCCACTTCAGAAAAATCTGTTGGAAATAGAATTTTTTTCATTTTGTTAAGTATTTAGAACGGTTCACCTATCAAAGTTAATTATAAATTAACATTTAACACAATAACTATCAGATATTTATAAACGAAACAACATTCGAATTCAAGCTGTTAATCCAAACTCAGTTTAAATTTTATTATTCAAATTGATATCCAAATTGTTTTTATTCATGAATAGCAAGAATAGGCACATTGACATGAAAAGCTAATTTTTTTGAAAGACTGATTTTAAATAATTTTTCAAAGAAATTTCTATGGTACACATGCATAGCAATCATATCAATTTTATGCAAATCAATAAAATCCAATATAATACCTTCCACATCATTGCTTATAATGGAATGTAATAAGATGTCATGATTTTTAACTATTAGCTTCCATTCTTCCATATAGTCATTCTTATCCGTTTGAGGGGATGCGAGTACACGTAAACAATCGATATGTGCCTGAAATACTTTGGCTAGAGCCATAACTTTCTTTAATGCTTCAAGGTCTTCGGGTCTAAATTGCGTGACAAAAAGTATTTTTTTTATGGGTTGGTATTGACAATGTTCAGGTATTGCCAAAACAACTGCTTTGACATCATTCATCACTTTTGTTGCAACCGTACCTAAAAAAGTTTCTTTTAATCCCGTAGCGCCTTTAGTTCCCATGACTACAAAATCAATGTTTTCCTCCTTCGTTATTTTTTGGATTTCAGGAACCAAATAACCCAAAATCAATACATGGCTTATTTTGATATGGTCCAAATTATTTTCTTCGGCAATGCTTCTTAAAAGAGGAACTTCATCTTTGTAATTCTCAAAATTACTTAACTCAGTGACATCATAAATTTCATGTAAATATTCCGATACATTAATATAATTGGCTTGCGGCAATTGATAGACGTGCATCGTAATAATTTCGGCATTTATGGAATCCGCCAATTTTAATGCGTAAATGAATGCATTATTAGATACATCAGAAAAGTCGGTAGGAAATAGAATTTTTTTCATAATACATCTCAATTTATTGCAAATCAATAATCTATATAAAATTACAAAAGAAAACACAAAATAGTATGATTATTATCAGTTTGGCTATTTTTTAACAAAAAATAAAGTTAATGGTTTAATAAGCTGGTCTTGTTGCGTTATCAATTTTACTTACTTTTGCATAAAATTGAAATAAAAATATGATACCTCACGATTCCATAGTAGCACTGGCAACTCCTTCCGGAGCCGGAGCAATAGCCGTAATTCGAATTTCCGGTGAAGATGCCATTGCTATTGGTAATTCTGTTTTTCGATCCATTAAAAATAAAGATTTAACAAAACAAAAAACACATACGTTACATTTAGGCCACATTATGGATAATACCAAAACTTTGGATCAGGTATTAGTCTCTATTTTCAAAGGGCCGAACTCCTATACAGGCGAGAACACCATTGAAATTTCTTGTCACGGTTCTACTTATATCCAACAGCAAATTATTCAGTTATTGCTCCGCAAAGGGTGTCGCATGGCTGATCCTGGTGAATTTACACTACGAGCTTTTCTAAATGGAAAACTCGATTTATCCCAAGCTGAAGCCGTTGCCGATTTAATTTCATCAGATAATGAAGCTTCTCATCAAATTGCGATGCAGCAAATGCGTGGTGGTTTCTCTAATGAAATAGCCAAACTGCGTGAAGAACTGTTGAATTTTGCTTCGCTAATTGAACTCGAACTCGACTTTGCCGAGGAAGATGTGGAATTTGCCGACAGAACCCAATTTCATGAATTATTGAATAGAATAGAATTTGTCCTAAAACGTTTAATCGATTCGTTTGCCGTAGGAAATGTCATAAAAAACGGAATTCCCGTGGCTATTGTGGGTGAACCCAATGTGGGAAAATCGACGCTGCTGAATGCTTTATTGAATGAAGAACGCGCCATCGTTTCGGAAATTGCGGGAACTACACGTGATACAATAGAAGACGAATTGGTCATTGGTGGAATCGGTTTTAGATTCATAGATACGGCTGGAATTCGGGAAACTGAGGATATCGTGGAAAGTATTGGGATTCGTAAGACTTTTGAAAAAATTGAACAAGCACAAGTTGTCGTTTATTTATTAGACAGCAGTTCGCAAATGACAGATGGCAGTTTTAAACAAATTCAGATTGAATTAGAAAAAATCAAGAATCAGTTTCCTTTGAAACCTCTTGTCATTATCGGTAACAAAGCCGATAAATTAACCGGAACTGAAATACAAAACATCAAATCTGAAATTCCAACTATCTTGCTAATTTCTGCTAAAGAAAAACTGGGCGTGGACGAACTCAAAAATCAATTATTATCCTTTGTCAATACTGGTGCATTAAGAAATAATGAGACAATCGTAACGAACACAAGACATTACGATTCCTTACTAAAAGCGTTAGACGAAATACAAAAAGTGAAATTTGGCCTTGAAACTAACTTATCAAGCGACTTGATGGCATTAGATATTAAGGAAGCATTGTATCATTTTGGGATGATTACCGGACAGGTTACTAACGATGAATTGCTGGGAAATATTTTTGCTAATTTCTGCATCGGAAAGTAACAGCATAAAGCAACACAAAATACCATATCAAAATAAACGTTAAATCACTAATCGAGATCAATATTTAAAATTCAATTCCCGTCAATCATTAGGTCTTAAAAAAAGCATTTACACTGTAACCCAAATATTAATACTTATTTTATTATTTTTTTTGTAATTTTGAAATCATCACTTAATTGAAGTTTGAGCTTCCAAAATTCCCAACTTCTTAAGTGATTCGTCCTGAAATAGATTGAGACTTAAAACGTCAACAAAATGACTCCAGAACAAAAAAATAAAGTTTTTTTGCGTTAGCATTTCAATAATTTAATCTTCTTCATCAACCACTTGGCTTGGGTATCAACACTCTTTGGACAGGTTTAGAGATAGAAGTAACTCGGAGTAGGAATGGATGCGCTCCAAACAGATACCCTTGTGGATCATCTAAAACAAGAACGAGCTATGAGGTAACATACCTAAACGACTTTTTATCCCTACATAAAAAGCGCACTTATTTTATATAATTTAAAAATAAAGCTATGCGAGTTCCTGTAATCCGAAAAAATATAATATTCACCCCTGATTCCAGGAGGGTTGTTGCCCGGTATTTTATGAATGGTGATCAACGAACCCAAAAAATGGTGAGCCGCATAATGATGTTGGATGATAAACAAGTCATAGACACTTTGGAACATACACTTCGTGAGTTTGCCAGACGACATCGAAATATTTCAAGCATATTTTTTAGGCATTGCGAAAAAATCAGGGGCATAATTGAAGGGATGCAAATCAACTATGACGGCCTGTCACAGGAACGAAAAATGCTCATCGGCTCCTACTGTACAATGGAGTATGCTATAGAATCCACAGCCATTTTCAACCCTTCCATTGTGGAAGATTTCGATCAGTCGGGTATCGAAAAGGGAGAGAAGCGTGTCATTATTTCTTTCCGTGCCACCGGCGAAGGTCATATCTCATCAATTGTTTTTAGAAGGGGAATCCTGGATAAGAATAACAATCTCCAGGTGATGAAAATCGGTAATAACATTGATAAAGCAGAGATTGTACACAAAACGTTATACAACAAAGAACGATTTCTGATGAAATTGGCAGAAATGCATACTTCGGACAAATACTCAACCCGTATTATGCAAGACCTGCCGGACGAATTTGAGTATGCCGTATTAAAAAATGTGGTAAATAAAGCATTAAGCGATCCACTGATTCGCCAGGAGAGGAGAACTGCACTCGAAGAAGTGATCTGGTTGGCGGATTCATTTTATGATTTGCAATTCAAACACGATTCCGATATCACCGAACGTGTTATATTTCCGATATCAGATTCTGAAAGTCGTGGTATTGAAGATGCCCGTTTTGTGCGCTTTGTGGATGATGATAAATCAGATCGAGTAATGGCTACTTATACGGCTTATAATGGTCATGTCATTCTTCCAAAACTTATTTCTACTGAAGACTTTTATACGTTCCGTGTAATTCCCTTATATGGAGCCGGTGCTCAAAATAAAAATCTGGCATTATTCCCTAGAAAAATCAAGGGCAAATATGCTATGCTATCCAGAATTGACGGTGTTAACAATTACCTTATGTATTCCGATAGGCCTACGCAATGGAATAATCCCGTTATCCTCCAAGAGCCGCGTTATACATGGGAATTTACACAAATTGGAAATTGTGGATCGCCACTTTGGACCGAAGAAGGCTGGTTGGTTATTACGCATGGTGTAGGTGCCATGAGACGATATTGCATAGGTGCTTCGCTGTTTGATCTTGATGATCCTTCGAAGGAAATTGGAAGACTTAAAGAGCCCTTGCTTTCACCACTGGAAGATGAACGGGAAGGTTATGTACCTAATGTAGTGTATTCTTGCGGTTCGATTATTCACAACAACAGCCTTATATTGCCTTATGCCGTATCAGACTATTCATCTACTTACGGTGTGGTAGATATGGTAGAATTAATGGAGGCTTTGAAGAATAGTAAATGATGGTTTGAATACAACCTACCAAAGCACAAGATTACGCCAAAAGATTAGGGAAGACCTAAACAATCCACAAAACAACTTATTAATGTAGAAGAGTTTTGCCAATGCACACTTTAAGAAATAGTGCCTCGAACTTTCTAAGCCGATTTTTTTATGCACTATCTTCAGTATACGCAAAATTTGCGACAACTGAATATTTTTGAAAAATCATTGCCGAATATACTATGCAGCGGTAATTAAACACCTTAATCACCGCATATTTTGCGGAGAATAAAACAATATGTGAAGAATAAGTATTATATTTACCGTAAATAATGCGGAGAATAATGAAATATATCTATCAAAATGACAATTGGCCCTCCTTTACTTGGGATTCAAACGTTTTACAATCGCTATTAGGAGACCTAAGAAACAAGCAAGGCAAACTCATGGGAAAAATGGAAGCTATGGGATTTGCATTGCAAGAACAAGCCCTGTTAGACACGTTGACCATAGATATTCTAAAATCATCTGAGATTGAAGGAGAAATCCTGAAGACAGATCAGGTACGTTCTTCCATCGCAAGACATCTGGGAATGGATATTGCCGGACTTGTTCCTTCCGATAGAAATGTAGACGGAGTTGTAGAAATGATGTTGGATGCTACTCAAAATTATACTGCTCCGCTAACAGCAAACCGATTATTTGGATGGCATAACTGCTTATTCCCAACAGGAAGAAGCGGTATGTATAAAATTAATGTTGGGCAATGGAGAACAGATGATAATGGCCCAATGCAGGTCGTTTCAGGTGGTTTTGGCAGAGAGAAAATACATTTTCAGGCTCCTGATGCTATACTTTTAGAAAAAGAAATAAACCAATTTTTAGAATGGTTTTCTAACGAAAACACTTTAGATCCTGTAATGAAAGCTGGAATTGCTCATTTATGGTTTATTACCCTTCATCCTTTTGATGATGGAAATGGCAGAATAGCTCGTGCTATTACAGATATGCAATTGTGTAAAGCAGATGGCAGTTCTAAACGATTTTACAGTATGTCTGCACAAATTCTTTTGCAACGCAACGGGTACTACTCTATTTTGGAACAAATACAGAAAGGAACATTAAATATTACAAATTGGTTACAATGGTTTTTTGAGAATCTCTTAGCTGCCTTAAATGCAACGAATACTACTTTGGAACAAGTACTATTAAAAGCTAGTTTTTGGGAGAAACAAACTCATATACTCTTGAACGAAAGACAAAAATTACTTCTCAATAAAATGCTTGAAGGCTTTGAAGGCAAACTTACCTCTACAAAATGGGCAAAAATCGCAAAATGCTCTCCTGATACAGCTCTGCGAGATATTCAAGATTTAATTTCGAAAGGCATTTTGACAAAAGACGATGGAGGAGGAAGAAGCTCGTCTTATCGTATTTTTGTGTAAAAAGACTAAAAATCGTGCCTCGTTTCATACTAAACAACTGATTTACATAAATTTAATTTTAATCTATTGATTTAGTAACAGTGAAATAAATTTTTCAATAAGAAATATCAATAAATAATAAGTACTATAAGACTGTCCGAGCATGCTATTCACTACAAGTCCGCAGGAAGGTGCTTTTCGTTGCTATCCTTGACAGGAACCTAGTTTGCATAATCAACAAATTACTAAATGATTTCAAATACTAAATCAAGAAAAAACAGTAACTTTAGTATATGAAAAAGCATCACAATATTATTATTGCCGGAGCCGGTGGAATTGCCGAAGCAGTTGGTTTGTTATTGATGGAATGGAGTGAAGTAACCCCTACACTTTTTATTGGAGACAGAACCCATTCAAAAGCAAAAAAAGTAGCTAATTGGATTGAAGAAGGAACAACGAAACCCTGTTTCATTAAGGACTTTCATCTTGCTGAAAAAGGCCTAACGGATGAAATGACAATAATCTTGCGTCAAGGAGATATTATTCTCGACTGCCTACCGGGTAGCCAAGCACCAAGGATAGCTCAATTCGCCAAAGATTTTAATCTGCATTACGCTAACCTCACAGAATATGTTTCAGAAACCGAAGAAATAATGGCATTGGCAAAAGATGCCAAAACTGGTTTTGTACTTCAAACTGGTCTGGCTCCCGGTTACATAGACTTGCTAGCCAATGGACTTTTTCAACAGTTTTGCATTGACTTTGAAGTAGATAAAGTGGACAAGCTTGAGTTTAAAGTTGGTGCTCTGACCAATCATGCTGTTGCTCCACATTATTATGGATTTACTTGGAGTCCGGTGGGAGTAGCTACAGAATATCTGAAAGAAACCATAGTCTTAAGGGATTTTAAAAAAACTACTCTGCCACCATTGTCGGAAAGAGCTACTATTATTATTGATGGCATTGCATATGAAGAGGATCTCACTTCTGGCGGTGCAGCGGATTTGCCTGATGCATTATTAGGAAAGGTACGTTCGCTTGACTACAAAACCTTGCGCCATCCTGGACATTATACTTGGGTGCAAGAGCAACTTACTAATTTGGAAAAGACATCTAACGCAATTAAAAGCCTACAAGAAAAAATGGAAGCGGTTATCCCTCATATTGAAGACGACCAAATTATTTTGTATGCTGCGGTAGAGGGTAAAGATGCTGCAGGAATTTTGCGCAGACGAGAGATTGCGAAATGCATACTTCCTCAAAAAGTAGGAAAACATCAATTGAGAGCCATCCAAACAACTACGGCAGCGCCCCTAGCGCAAGCAGCTCAACTATTGCTCGAAACTCCTCATCGCGGAGTTGTCTTACAAAGCCAAATTGATCCAATACAATTTTTAAATGGAAATTATATAGTATCTGTTTACGGTAAATTGTAAACACGGTAAAACCAAATATAATAGCACACTTTCATTCCAAATTTAGCAATAGACTAGTTAATGAAGTGTATTTGTTTAAGTTCCTTTAAATTGTCTGTGAGATTACAATTAAAATTATTGCTATCAAAGCTAAAAAAAGACCTGCAAAATTCATTTTGGTCAATTTTTCCTTAAAAATTAAAATCCCAACAAGGCTGCCAATAATGATTACGCCCATATTCATCCCTGCAAAAACAGTTGACGGATTTTGAACAAATGCTTGATGTGCTTTTAAATAGAAAAGAATATTTCCAAAGTTGAAAATACCTACCAAACCGCCAAAAAGAATGTTTCTGATATTTAATGGTACTTTACTGATTGTCAATTCATAGATAACAGCCGCAACCATAATTAGCAGTGCTATCCCAAAAACCACAAATAATGAGGTTGTATAAGGCAGCCTTGTATTTAAGGCAATTTGTTTAAAAAGTATGTCTATTAGCCCAAAGCCAAGCAAAACTGCTAAAGGATAAACCCATTTATTTTCTGTATTTTGGGAGGGCTTAGCGAGAATGAGCAATAATGCTGGAAATCCTACCAAAAGCGCAGCAATTTTTAACATATTGAAATTTTCTTTGAAGATTAACCAAGCAGCCAAAATAGGTATAAACAATGAAAGTCGTTGAGCAGCATCGGTTTTTACAATACCCATGTGTTTTATGGATGCAGCCAGAAAAAGAAATATTGACGGCAACAAAACACCAATCGTTATGTAAATACCCCAAGGTGCTGTCGTTCCTACAGCGTTAAGATCTGGACTGAAGAACAAATAACAAAATACAAGAGCAAATACATAATTTGAAGCTACGATTTGTGTATTACTTACATTATAATTGCGTGAAAATTTAAATAGTACACCTACAGTTACACTGCATATAATGCTTAGAATTAGAAATAACATAGACCGATATTTTGATTGTAAAATTACTGTTTTATGTTTTCTATATTGCTCTTTTATTAAATTAAAGAAAAGCTTTTTTAATAGAAATAATCATCTCGTTAAAATAAAAAACATTCTGGATTAAAGGAATGCAATACCTAGATTTATATAATGTACAGAATGTGACAATATCTATTTCCTTACTTTTGCATAAAGCTTAAAGCTTAAATCATTAAAATATGGAAAAGGATTATTCTGTTGCGATATACCCTTCGGAAGCAATTATTTCATTGGTTAAATCCATGAAAGAACAATTAGCAAAGGAAGTAGGTTGGTTTCACAGTAAAAATTCTGTTGGCCATATTACCATCTGTGAATTCAAAGCAACTGATACGGAAATTGAAATTATTAAAAATCAACTAGACAGATTGTGTGATACTTTGCAACCAGTTGAAGTAACTTTAAATGGCTTTGGTTCCTATCCAAATGGTGCATTTTTCATATCCCCTAACGCGGTTTCTAAAAACAGTTTGAAACCCATAATGAAGCGTATCCAAGAATCGCTTCGTGTCCGAAATATGAAAAAAAATGATGATCCACATCTGTCCATTGCGCGAAGATTAACTCCGGAAAATCTTGAAAGAGCTAAGGCTTTATTTACCACAATAGACGTAGATTTTTTGTGTGACAGTATTGTTTTGCGAAAGTTTGATGAGAATATAAAACAGTTTGTTGTAATCGATACGTTTAAATTTAACAACAATCCACAACCGGAACTTATACAGGGAACGCTTTTTTAACCCTTAACATTGCTTTTAATTTTGTCTCAATAATAAATCTTAAAATCCAATGCTTCGCAAAGCTCTTTATAGTTCTTGAGCATGTTTCTTTCAATAGCTTCCATCTCTACATAATTTTGACACATCTCAAAATACAAAACATCAAACACGGTACTGGAAATAAAATCTATATTTTTTGCATATCCCGAAATGGCCAAAGCGCCTGTTTTATGTAAAAATTCCATTGCTTTTTTTTCCTCGATAAATAATGTTTTGCAACTTCCAAAATGAAGAATTTTATCTTGTAATACATTTTCAAATTGGTTTCCTATCTGATCCAATGTATAATGGTCATCGCCAATTTGGATTTTGTTTTTTCTGCCATGAAATGCCAAATAAATAATGGAATATTTCTTATAGATTCTTTTATCTCTAGTGAGTGTAAACAAGCGGTTACAAAATTCTTCGTAGGTGGAACAGGTTTTATAAATGGTGGCAATCTCGAGGTTCGCCTCCAATAATTGCAAGGCACTTTGCACCGAACTTTTTTTACGCAAATCAGATTCCCAATCGCCCTCTAGACAAAAGATATTTTTATCATACAAATTAGCTATTGACATTTTGATAACTGTTTAAATTACTATTTAACACCGTTACAACACCATAATTTAATACTGGAAATCTATTTCTTAAATTGCTAAGTCTGCAAACTAGATACAAAGCTCACTATTTTTAAGTAACTAAAAATCAAAAACTTGAATTATTTTATAAAATAGTTATGAAGTACGTGTTTTTATCCAAATTCTAATTGAAATAATGAATTAATCACTCTTCAACCATCCCGTAATGCTCATTCTGGTATTTTGAGTTACCAAAACTTCATGAACTAATTCGTCACTCTTGAAGAAAACGGTTTTACCCTGAGTAGGCGAAATTTTCTGATTATTATTCAATTGATGAATTAGCAATTCGCCACCATCGCTTTCTTTCCAATTACTGTTTAAATAACTAATCATAGAGTATTTTCGGCTGGAATTATTCTTGAATTGATCCAAATGTTTTAGATAAAAATCACCTGATTCATATAACGAATAATGAAATTCATAGCCCGTTATTCCCGCGTAACAACTTTGATTCAGATAAAGAATAAATTCTTCTATTTGAGCAAAGAATTCATTTTCGAATGCGTTGTTGTGTTTTTTGTCAAGCCAATAAATTGAATCGCTACGTATCGCACCATCATAAAAAAGTTTCTCAGAATTCCCGATTCCTGCAGCCATCAATAAGCTGTCCTGATTCAAAGTAAGTAGGTTTTGTTTTAAATTGTTAGCCAAATCGGTACTCAAAAAATGTTCGGATATGCCTACCTTATTTTCAATATAAGTAGCAATCAAAGCTTCAAAGCTATTTTCCATATCTGTTTTCATTGACTGCATAGACTGCCAACGGGACAAGGTACACTAAATAAAACCGTTACTGCCTCATTGTGAAATAAATAAAATTATTTCTTTCTAATTTTTGTGTTTTGAAAAAGATAATCCAAATTTAAAAAGGGCTTAGAAATCAATTCCAAACCCTTTTAATACTTTATAATTTACTGATAAAGCTACCGTAAATATCCTTAAACTGATAGCCTTCGGAAAAGCGGTCTTTGCTCAGTTTTTTGTATTCCACCAAGCCCCAAAGAATAAATTCTTTCATGAAGAATTTATCTTCTTTTTCCAGTTGCGGTTGGTATTTCTTGATTAAAACTTCAAGCGGAACAATGCTTCCCAGGATTCTTTCATATTCTTCATCGGAACAATCGTCTAATAATTCGAAACCACTTTCGGCAAAAAACCATTCGATGATATCCGTATAAGGCGTTTTCTCGTCTTGTTTTTGTAGTTTTTCAATTTTTGGAAAATAGGCAGGGAAGAAAGTATGAATCGCATCCCCTAATAAATGTTGTGCCACAACGGCCGCTCCCTCCTGCTCTCCTTCATAAACTAATTCCACTTTTCCGGTAATAGCAGGAATAATCCCCATAAAATCAGATAATCGTAAGGTGGTTTTGTCTTCTCCAGATTTCAATGCACGACGCTCCGCTGTACTTAATAAATTCTCTAAAGCGGTAATACTCAATCTGGCACTTACGCCACTTTTGTTATCAATGTATTCACTTTCTCTTGCTTCAAAACTAATTTGTTCCAATAAATCCCTCGCCAACGAAGGCACGTAAACCATATCACTTTGTGCTGGATCTAATTTTGCTTCCTGTTCTGTAATGGTTCTTGCGATTTTAATGGTTTCGGGGTAATGCGTCAAAATTTGGGAACCAATTCTATCTTTTAATGGTGTTACAATACTTCCACGATTCGTATAATCTTCAGGGTTTGCGGTGAACACAAATTGCATATCGAGTGGCATTCGCAATTTGAAACCTCGAATTTGGATATCGCCTTCTTGTAGAATATTAAACAAAGCCACTTGAATTCGTGCCTGTAAATCGGGTAATTCATTAATTACAAAAATAGAACGATTCGCTCTTGGAATCATCCCAAAATGAATCACTCGATCATCCGCATACGACAATTTCAAATTGGCCGCTTTTATGGGATCCACATCACCTATCAAATCGGCAACGGTAACATCCGGCGTGGCTAATTTTTCGAAAAAACGGTCGCTTCTGTGTAGCCAGGAAATTGGTGTTTCATCCCCTTTGGCAGCAATTACATCTTTTGCGTAACGCGAAATTGGCTGCAGCGGATCATCATTAATTTCTGAACCGCTAACAAACGGAATGTATTCGTCCAGCAATTCAATCATTTTACGTGCTAATCTAGTTTTGGCTTGACCGCGAAGACCTAACAAATTGATGTTGTGACGCGATAAAATGGCTCGTTCCAATTCTGGAATTACGGTATTCTCAAATCCATGAACACCTTCAAAAGTAGATTTCCCTGATTTTATTTTTTCTCTAAGGTTGGAACGCAATTCATCCTTGATGCTTTTGCTTTCGTAACCTGATTTTTTTAATTCTCCAAGTGTTTTTATATTTTCTATTTTCATGTTGCAAATTGTCTTTCTTCTTGTATCTTTTCTTTAGTCCTTTATTTTATTCTTTTTTTACGATTCGTTTCATAATCTTCAAAAATCATTTCTCCAAGTCCTTTCAATCCGGTATAAAACGCTTTTCCCTGATTTGCTTCGGTAAAACGGTTGACAAATTGCTGCAAATACGGATCATTGGCAATCATAAAAGTGGTTATGGGAATATGTAATTTTCGGGCTTGTTGCGCCTGATTGTAGCATTTATCAACAATATATTCGTCCAGACCGTTGCTATTCATATAATAGGAACCGTCTTTCTCCCGAACACAACTTGGCTTTCCATCGGTAATCATGAAAATCTGTTTGTTGGTGTTTCGTTTTCTGCGAAGTATATCCATAGCCAATTGTAATCCGGCCACAGTATTGGTGTGATATGGCCCTACTTTTAAATACGGTAAATCCCTAATGGCTATCGTCCAGGCATCATTCCCGAAAACCAAAATATCTAAAGTATCTTTTGGGTAACGCGTTGTAATCAATTCCGCCAGAGCCATTGCCACTTTTTTAGCAGGAGTAATCCGGTCTTCCCCATACAAAATCATACTGTGGCTGATGTCAATCATTAAAACCGTACTCATTTGGGATTTGTACTGCGTTTCTTCGACAACCAAATCATTTTCAGTTAGCATAAAACCATCCACACCATTATTGATTTGGGCATTACGCAAACTTTCTGTCAAGGAAATTCGTTCTAATCCATCACCAAAATGAAATTCCCTAAATTCACCGGTATGTTCGTCACCGTTTCCGGAATGTTTGGTTTTGTGATTGCCGCTTCCGGAACGTTTTAAGTTACCAAAAATAGTACCTAAAGCCTGTTGTCGAATGGCACGCTCCGTTTTGGCAGTAATTCCAATTCCTGAAGTTCCATCGTCTTTGAGTTCATCGCGGATGTAGCCTTTTTTCTTTAAATCTTCAATAAAATCATCAATGGTATAATGTTCATCGGTGAGTTTATATTCTTTGTCCAATTCTCGCAACCAGTCGATTGCTTCATCAAAATCTCCCGAAGTATGCGTGATTAATTCTTTGAAAACCGCAAAGAGTTTATCAAACGGAGACTGAAATGGGGCTTCGTATTGCTTGAAATAAAATCCTTTTTTATTGTCATTTTTCATAGACTTTAAAATTACATCATTTTAAAATGTACTCTAGACAAACGTTTATTAATTTTTAGTTAAAAACATGGAGACAAGATTTAGGAGGTTTTTATTAAAAGAGGAAACTAATTAAAAAATTTTCCATCCACATAAAACCAACTTCCATTTTCGAGTTTGAAAGTAGAAAGTTCGTGATGAATTTGTTTTTGAGAATTACTATCTAAAAAATAGGCTTTAAATTCCACCGTATTCTCGGTAGCATTTATAATTTCTAATTGCAACCATTGATTTGAAGTTGCCCATTTTAAAATTTCGTTTTTAGAATAGTATCCTCTTTGATAAATATGTGTTGTAGCTAACAAATAATCTACTTTATGAGTTGCATAAGCTGAATAACGCGAACGCATTAATTCTAAAGCTGTTGGTGCAATTTTTGTTTTATTAATAAAAGGCTCACAACACTCGTCAAAGTTTTTCAGAGAACCACAATAGCATTTTTTCGGAACCATTTTATATAAAAATCTAATAATTTGCGTCAGCTATAATTGTCCGTCAAGCGCAATTATTCTTTGTTGTAATTGATTCAATAAAACTTGATATTTGCTAATCTCGATAAGGTCATCATCCTCTTCGGCAAAATCCAGTAACTCATCTAATTGCTCACTAACTTCTACTAATTTATTGTTAGCTTCTCTAGCATTTTTACTGGCTATGAAATTTATTATTTCCTGAACACCATTTTTTAGTTCGCTGAATTTATTTTTTTCCATGATGTGTCGTTTAATTATTCCCTAATGGTTTGTTTTCATTGAACTTCTTTACAATTTGCTTTAATTTTTCCTTTCGAAGCATTTCAGCTTGTTTTACTTTATCCTGCGCTTTATGCAATTTATCGTTGTGCTTTTTTATGTTTCTTTCGTTATTTCTACTCATTGTCTTTTTCTTTTAATTATCAAATCAATTAGTTGATTCAAAAACTTATGCAAAGTTCGGGTTATTTATTGAAATTCAAATTGTTTTTAATTTGATAATTTATTTCTTTTAAATAATAGTCAATTTAATTTGGCACAGTATTGCTTCTAATTTTATTTGAAATTCATTACAAGTCGAGATACTTTTTTTTGCAATTATTAGTTTTTATCTCAAATATGATATGCCAATAAGTATTGTTTATCCTAAAAAAACATTTTAACAGGTTAAAAATTAAGAATATAACTATAATAAAAAAAATACTATGCACTTATACTATTTTTTTTATACATTTATTTTCTAAAGAACTAACCTTATTCAATCTTTCCAAATAGCATAAATGGATAACAAAAAATACCCTAAATTCATCAGTTGGTTCTTAAACAAACCAAAAACTACAGGGTTCTTTACGTTCCTATTACTAAGCTATATTGCAGGTTTTATTGTCTCGCAGCAGTATCAACTCATAAAAGAAGATGAGCAACGAGAAATGAATAATATCCTTCATGTTGTTCATCAAAACATCGAGCAATCACTTAAAAACTGTTATACCACCACGCTAACACTTGCACTAACAATTGATGACAAAGGCGTTCCGGAAAATTTTGATTATGTAGGTAAAAAACTGACGGAATCAAATACCAGTATTAGTGCAGTTCAATTGGTACCTAAAGGAGTGATAAAGTATATTTATCCAAAGGAAGGAAATGAAGCAGCACTAAATTTAAATATTTTAACGGCTCCTTATCTCAAAAAAGAAGCTTTAAAATCTATTGAAACTCAAAAGATGTATTTTGCCGGTCCGTTAAAATTAAAACAAGGCGGAATGGGAATTGTGGGCAGATTTCCCGTTTTTAGGAATAATAATTTTTGGGGCTTTTCAGCTGTTATCATTAAATTAGAAACCTTATTGAAATCTTCAGGGATTAACAAGGTCGACGATTCAAAATACTACTTTCAGTTTTCAAAGAAAAATACGGCTAATCAAAAGGAAATTTTTTACTTACCTAATAAAAGTGATTTTTCTAAAAAATATAACATCTCTACATTTATTCCAGATGGTGACTGGAAATTGTATCTAATATCGAAACACCAAAATTATCTTTACTACCAAATTTTAATTCCTGGACTTATCGGACTTATTTTAGCTGCTCTTTTTGGTGTTTTGATATACACTCTTTTAAAAATACCGGAAGAATTACAGTCTTTAGTAAATACACAGGCAACAAAACTTTTGAATTCAGAGATAAAGTTTGAGGCCATTTTTGATCAGGCAGCTGTGGGAATCGCCTATATAGATTCCTATTCCGGTAATTTTATTGAGATTAATAAACAATATTGCCACTTGTTAGGATATTCACATCAGGAAATGAAAGGGAAAAATTTTCAATCCATAACATACCCCGATGATTTAGAAGAAGATTTAATAAATTTAGAAAAACTAAGAAAAGGACAAATTAGATCGTATTCTATGGAAAAACGATATGTGACAAAATTAGGCAATGTTGTCTGGATAAATCTTACTGTGTCACCGCTTTGGAAAATAAATGAAAAGGTAACCTCTCATATCGCAATTGTTGAAGACATTTCATTAAAAAAAGAAGCCAAAGAATTAATCAAAAAAACTGAAACACGGTTTAAAAGTTTATTTGATGACTCACCCCTTCCTTTAAGAGAAGAAGATTTCTCTGAAGTTAAAAATTATCTGGAGGAGTTGGATCTAATAAATAAAAATAAAGAAATCGTTTCTAACTACTTTTACAGCCATCCAGATGTGGTAAATAAATGCAGTTCTTTAGTTAAAGTAATTGATGTCAATAATGCATGTCTTAAGCTTCATAAGGTCAAAACCAAAGAAGAATTAATTGAAAACAAATCTAAACTACTTGATTTCAAATCTGCGGATGATTTCATTAAACATTTAATCGCAGTTACTCAAGGTAAAAAACAATTTATAATAAACTCCAAAATAAAAAATGCTGAAGGAGAATATCGTGATGTTAATTTAAGATGGAATGTAATTCGAGGCTATAGAAAAACATTCGAACGGATTATCGTTTCTACAGAGGATATTACGGAGCGCAGGGCTACCGAAAAAATGATACTCAATACAAAACAAAGAGTAGAATCACTGATTAATACCATTGACGGAATTGTTTGGGAATGTGATATTAAAACCTTTAGTTTTTCTTTTATCAGTAAAAAAGTAGAAAACATATTGGGATATACCCCAGAGGAATGGTTGGTAAATACTACTTTTTGGGCAGACCATATTTATCCTGAAGACAGAGAATGGGTTCAAAATTTTTGTAAGTCAAAAACTAATGCCAATTTAAATCATGATTTTGAATATCGAATGGTTGCTAAGAACGGAGCTGTTATTTGGCTAAGAGATATTGTAAATGTTGTTTTTGAAAATGGTAAAGCAGAGAGTTTACGTGGTATTATGATTGATATCACCAAAACAAAAGAAGCCGAAAAAGATTTGAATAATTCCTTCAATTTAGTCACGGAACAAAATAAAAGACTCCTTAATTTTTCCTATATTGTTTCCCATAATTTAAGATCACATACCAGTAATATTGCATCTATCATGGCTTTGATTGAATCTTCTGAATCGGCAGAAGAAAAAGAGCAGATGATGCAATTATTAAAAACTGTCTCTAATTCACTCAATGAAACAATGCTTCACTTGAACGAAGTAATAAACATTAGAACAAATATAGGTTTAATATCTGAACCTTTAAACTTGCAACAATATATTGATACAGTCCAAAATGTACTTAGTGAACAAATAACATTAAAAGAGGTTTCCATTTCTACAATCATGCCAAATGATATAATGATAAATTATAATCCAGCCTATCTGGAAAGTATTCTTTACAATATTATTTCTAATTCTATTCGATACAGCCATCCGGAACGTAAACCAACTATAGTAATAAAATGGTCTGTGGAAAATGATATGAAAGTGCTTCAAATTTCTGATAATGGAATTGGGATTGACCTTGTGAGAAATGCAGATAAGATTTTCGGGATGTACAAAACATTCACTAACAATGTAGATTCAAAAGGAATTGGTCTATTTATTACAAAAAATCAAATTGATGCCATGGGTGGAAATATAACCGTGGAAAGTGAACCTAATATAGGAACTACATTTAAAATCTATATTCAATGACAAAAAAAGTAATCTGGGTAGTAGACGATGATGCTATTTACCAAATCATCGTTAATAAAATCATTCAAAGATCCGAAATGTTTTCAGCAATTTCCTCTTTCAAAAATGGAAAGGATGCTATTGATATCTTACATAATTCATTAGAAAACAATGAATTGCTCCCTGATATAATTTTATTAGACATTAATATGCCAATTATGGATGGTTGGGAATTCATGGAAGAAATGGGATTGATAAAATCTAAAATGAGCAAACAAATTATTATTTATATAGTAAGTTCATCTATTGCTATTGAAGATAAAAATAAATCAAAAACATATCCCGATATTTTGGGCTATTTATCAAAACCTATCACGACCGATGATTTAATATTGATTGCCTCAAATGATTAAACAATTTTTCTTTTTATCTCTTCTAAAGTTTTATTGGTAAAAATGAGTTCGTTTATTATTTGTTGGCGTAAAACATCCAAATCATCATAATCAAAATACTTAGCCCATGAAGTCAAATTAAGTAAATTTCGAATTTGTTTGATTCGTTTAGTGGTTTCAAAACTCGTCCGAAGTATAGCTTTATTATCATATTTCGGATTATTTTTATGTTGATAATTGACTGTATTTTTTATATAATTTACTTCTAAATAATACAATTCCTCAACTGAATTATCAGGGTGAAAATTAGTCCAAGGGGCAAAACCCAATTTTGTTTTACTGTCATTGCGAGATTCAGCGCCATCTATTTCGGATTCCAAAGGTTCTAAACGCCATTTACTATTGGCCAATCTCCCCCAGTGATTCGACAAACGATACATTCCTACTTTAGTATAAAAATATTTGCTTCCCGATTTACTGTCATATTGAAGTTCTAATCCATTTATGCTATCTAAAGACTCTTCATGAAAGACACAAAAAGTATTTTTGAAGGAATTGGGGTTGGGACGAAATATTTTTTCCATTAAACAAAGGTAATCAGAAAGTCTAAAACATAGCAAGACAAGTAATATTTGATTAACTTTGCCAACTAGAATTATTATAAATAAATTGATTATGACCAAAGCTTCCGAAGAAAGAATGTTACAAAAAGGTGTTTACACCGGAATTATCGAAAAAGATGAAAACAACAACTTTTTTTGTGGTGAATATCTTTTAGACTATAAAATGGCCTTAAAACACACTGTTGGCGATTGGATTACAATAAAATCAATAATTGAAAATCCAAGTGACATCAGTTATAATAAATACCCGAAAAAATCAAAAAATTTCGATAAAGCGAATAATAAGCCCCAACAATAGTACATTTTCACGTAACTTTTTTAACAAAAAAACAGAATTCAAATTCTTTTTTTTGAATATTTTTTTGTCACAAACTAAAAATTTAAAAAAAAGTGTACCTTTGCAAAAAATTTGTCGATTTTGAAATCAAATTATATTGATTTTATATTAAAAGACAAGTAGTTACCTTATTTATGAAAAAAATAGTTGAATACCGCAAACTACTAAATGTAGACAAAACTGCTGAGCTTAAAGAATTAAAAACGATTTATCGTAATGCGATGAAAGAAGCGCATCCTGACAAATTTCAAGGAAATGATGAAGGATTAAAAGCGGCAGAGGAAAACAGTAAAAAAATTATTGAAGCTTATCACTTTTTGGTAAGTATCAATCCTGAAACGCTTAAACAAAATTTACCTGAATATACTGAAACAATAGCAACTGCTACAATTTCAGATTATAAATTCGTTGAAGGCAGATTGATTATCAATTTTTCAAACGGAAGCGTTTACGAATACATTAGTGTTCCTAAAGCAACTTACGTAAAAATGGTAAATGCTGATTCTCCTGGTAGATTTGCAAAAAGACATATCCTTAATTCTTTTACATGGAGAAAAACAATCAATCAAGATTAATTTTTTCAAAAGAATAAAAAATATTTAAGCATCCTTCATAAGGGTGCTTTTTTGTTTCAAACCGTTTATAAATAGGTTTTCTTACAAATTTAAAATAATAAAATAAATTACTATTGTGTAATTAACTTGTTTTTAGTATTTTAGCAATCCAAAAAAAACTAACATTACATATCATGACAGATCTTTGCATTTTGTACAAATCCCAATATAATAAGGCAAAAGAAACACTTGATATCCTGGAACAAGAAAAATCTCAAATAGACAGTAATTTAAAATCTGACCCTATTTGCTCTAATTTACACAAAGAGTTAAGAAGAATCAACCTAGACATTAAAATAACCATTAATGAAATAGAGCATGCAGAATCTGATATTCTTAAATGCGAATTGAATCAAATTACTTTCAAAAAATAATTCCTTACCTTTTAAAAATCATGTATTCAATAAATGAATTTACCTTATTCAAACTATTGAATAAAATGGGTAGAAATAAAACATACTACAATACCTAATTAAGAATGAAAAATTATAACAAAAATTTAGGGTGTAAAATTATTTATAATTTATAATTTTAAATACTTTTGCACACTTAACTTAATTAACTAATTAATAATGAAAAAAATAATTTTATTACTTTCGGCTACTGTTGTTTTAATTTCTTGTAGCAAAGTTGGCAAAGATGAATACATCATTTCAGGGACTGCAACAGGAATTGAAAATGGTAAAACAGTAATCCTAGAAACACAGAATGAAAATGGTATGGGATTAATTGCTATTGATACCGTAAAAATTGAAAATGGTAAATTTGAAATTAAAGGAAAAGCTATAGAACCTTCTTTCCACACTTTACAACTTGAAGGGGCGCAAGCAAAAATACCTTTTATTTTAGAAACAGGTGAAATTGCGATTGCAATCAATAAAGACAGCATACCAAAATCTAAAGTTACTGGAACTTATAATAATGACGAATACGTTACTTTCAATGAAGAAATCACTAAAGTTCAAAAGAAATTAATCGATTTTCAGACCAAAAATATGCAAGCGATGAATACTGCTCAACAAACCAAAGATACTGTTGTTATCAATGGATTGATGAAAGAGTTTTCTAAAATCCAAGAAGAAGTAGGTACAGCTTCAAAAGCAAAATATGTAGCTTATGCTGAAACACATCCAAAATCATTCATTTCTGCTTTAATCATTCAAGGAATGCTTAATGACCCAACTGCTGATGTAAAAAAATCTGAAAAATTATACAACAGTTTAGAGGAATCATTAAAAAATACAAAACCGGGTAAAGCCATAAAAGCTAGACTTACTGAAATGAAATCGCCAGCTGTAGGAGCTACACCTCCAGCTCCAGCTCCAGCTCCAACTGCTGAAGCAAAATGAAGAGCAGATTTTTCAGGTCCTAATCCTGAAGGGAAAGTAATTTCTCTGAAAGAATGTTTAGGAAAAGTTACAATAGTTGATTTTTGGGCTTCTTGGTGTGGTCCTTGTCGCAGAGAAAATCCAAATGTAGTAGCTATTTACAAAGAATTACATGCTAAAGGACTTAACATTGTTGGCGTATCTTTAGATAAAGATGCTAAAGCATGGAAAGAAGCAATTGCAAAAGACAAATTGACTTGGAACCATGTTTCAAATTTAAAATTTTGGGATGAGCCAATAGCTGCACAATATAAAGTTCAATCTATTCCTGCTACTTTTATTCTTGATGCATCAGGAAATATAGTAGCACAAGATTTAAGAGGTGACGAATTAAGAGCAAAAATTATAGCGCTTTTAGCAAAATAAGTTGCTTCAATCGAATAAAACAAAAAATCTCCCTAGTGGAGATTTTTTTATTTTATTCAATACCAATACTTTAAAAATAATACTAAAATTAAGTTTAAATATAGTTTGGAAACTTCAAAACAGTTTATATATTTGCACCCGGTTAGCACAATAAGCAATGCTTGTTGAGTCTTGGGGAGATACTCAAGCGGCCAACGAGGGCAGACTGTAAATCTGCTGTGTAAACTTCGCAGGTTCGAATCCTGCTCTCCCCACAAAAACTCTTCAAGCAATTGAAGAGTTTTTTTTATATAGAAAAAGTCCCGTCACATTCTAAAAAACGAGACGGGACTTTTTTATTTTTATTGTGATTTCTATTCTAAAATAAAACTCACACTTACGTTAGATGTAATATTGATTTCTCCAACTGCAAGCGTTTCTCTCGGAGCTGTGGCATCACTAACTTCCATTGTTTTCATAGCAGCATATCGAATCGGTTGCGGATAATACGTTTGTGAATTATCAGAGATTGTCATGGCACGACCCACTTTTTGTCCTAAAACAGAAACATAATCCTCTGCTTTTAATTTAGCCTCTTTCATCGCTAATTTTCTAGCCTCTGATTGATATTGCTCTAATTTTGAAGATTGAAATATTACATTATCAATTCTGTTGATTCCTTCGTCTACCAATCCTTCCATCAATTCATCATATTTTGATAAATCTTTCAATAGAATTTCGATAGTTTGTGTAGCATTATAATTATGTTTCTTTTTTTCATAATCGTACTGTGGATTTAGAGAAACACGTTGGGTTTTATAATCCGCCGGATCTAAGTTCATTTTTTTTATAAACCTTAAAACCGCTTCCATCTTTTGGTCGTTTTGTTTTTTAACATCTTTCGCATTATTCCCTTTTGTTTCAATAGTAGCTGATATTGTCGCTTGATCCGGAACAACCTTTACTTTGCCTTCCCCGTTTACACTAATTTGAGGAACTTGTTTAATTTCTTGTGCATAAGACATAGTCATAAACATAATAGATAGAATTAGTAGTGCTTTTTTCATCTTAATACTTATTTAATTATTTTTTGTTGTAATTATCTTTCAAAAGTTGTGCCATTATAGTTTACCCATTTTTTCCATAACAAAAAGAATAACTATTGGAATGGCTAATAATACGACCATCAAAGTGTGATCCACCAATAATTGAGGCTCTTTGATAAGTGTAATCAAATAACCGCCAACAGCACCTCCAAAATGGGCTGTGTGACCAATATTATCATTCTTGGCTTTCATACCATAAATAGAATACAATAAATAAAGGATTCCAAAAATATATGCAGGCATTGGGATGATAAAGAAGATTCCCAACATCATGTCTGGCTGCAATAGTATTGCAGAATACAAAACTCCTGTTACCGCGCCCGATGCACCAACCGCTCTGTAATTATATTGATTTTTGTGAAAAATCATTGTCAATAAGCTTCCAAAAACTAAACTTCCAAAATAAACCAATCCAAACGAAAAATCGCCTAAATAACTAATTACTACAGGTGCAAAAAAATAAAAAGTCAACATATTAAAAATCAAATGGGTCATATCAGCATGAAGAAAACCAGAAGACACCATTCTTATATGTTCACCTGCTCGAATACTTCCAACATGAAATTCATATTTTCTAAAAAAGGAAAGATCATTAAAACCCTTGTAACTAATTAAAACATTTACAACAATTATTGCTATTAAAATGGTATTCATAAAGTCTGTTTATTGTGAATTGTAAATATAGTCATTCTCAAATGCCGACACAGTAAGTGGCCAAAATTTATATCGATGTTCATTTTTGACTTATATTTGCAAAAAAAAAAATCTGCATGCAATTTCTTATTTTTATTATAGCTTATCCGTTTCTTTGGATTGTTTCTATTCTTCCTTTTCACCTATTTTATTGGTTATCTGATGCAGTGTGTTTTATAGTTTATAACATAGTGGGCTACCGAAAGAAAACTGTTAGAGAAAATTTAGCTTTAGCATTACCTTATCTTAGTCCTGAAGAACGTCTTGTTATCGAAAAAAAGTCTTATCACCATTTATGTGATATGTTTCTGGAAATGATTAAAACCATGACCATATCTTCTGAAGAAATGAACAAGAGATTTGTAATAACAAATATTGATCTTATAAAAGAATATGAAAAAAAAGGAAAAAGTATTGTATTATTAGCCTCCCATTATGCAAGTTGGGAATGGTTGATAACACTTAATGATAAAACATCATTCCGAGGAATTGGAGTATATAAAAAAATAGCCAATAAATATTTTGATAAACTTATAAGAGATATTCGGTCAAAATATGATGCTGAATTAGTTGTAACCAGAGAAACTATTCCTTTAATAGCAAAAAATCAAAAAGAAGGAATTTTATGCATTTATGGATTAGCCAGTGATCAATCTCCAAAATTAGATAGAATATTTCATTGGGATACCTTCATGGGCGTTGAAGTTCCTGTACATACGGGAGCCGAAATGATTGCAAAAAAATACGATTTGTGTGTCGTTTTTATAAAAGTAAAAAAAGTAAAAAGAGGGTATTATGAAGCAACCTTCGTTCCTATCACCGATAATCCCAAATCCATCCCTGATTTTGAAATCACACATACTTTCATTCAGGAAGTTGAAAAGCAAATTCTCGAAGCTCCGGAATATTATTTTTGGACACATAAAAGATGGAAACACAGGAGGTAGTTCTCAGTACTCAGTTAACAGTATTCGGTTAAAAAAAATCACTTATCATAAACAATATTGTTTATGATAAGTGATTTTTTTTAATTCCTTTAAAACCTTAGCTTTTACAAAGAAAACCAATCTTTTACCAATTCATCTTCTAAAGGCTGCGCTTGTTTGTGTACAAACTCATTTGTTGATGGATTATAATTATAATCCAAAGCCCATATTTTATGGTTTTCCGCCAATGCTTTTATTCCATTACAAACAAATTCAATTTCGGCATTTGTGGTTGTAGGATGAATAGACATTCTGATCCAACCTGGTTTTCTGATTAAATCTCCCAGAGTAATTTCATCAATCAATTTATGAGAAGTTTCTTGATCCACGTGCAATAAAAAATGACCGTAAGTACCAGCACAACTGCAACCACCACGTGTTTGAATTCCGAATTTATCATTCAATAACTTAACCCCCAAATTGAAATGTAAGTCTTCAATAAAAAAAGAAATCACTCCTAACCTATCTCGATGCTGACCGGCAAGAATTTTAATATTTGGAATATTTCCAAGAGATTCGAAAACAAAATCAACGATTTCATGTTCCCTTTTCAAAATGTTTTCAATTCCCATTTGCTCCTTCAACTGAATCGCCAATGCCGTTTTTATCACCTGAAGAAAACCTGGTGTTCCACCATCTTCCCTGTCTTCAATATTATCAATGTATTTGTGTTCGCCCCAAGGATTCGTCCAACTTACCGTTCCTCCTCCTGGATTATCGGGAATCAAGTTTTGATACAATTTTTTATTAAAAACCAAAACACCCGAAGTTCCTGGTCCTCCAAGAAATTTGTGAGGTGAAAAGAAAATTGCATCCAGATAACTTTCCGAATCTTCCGGGTGCATATTTATTTTTACATACGGACCAGAACAGGCAAAATCTACAAAACAAAGACCTTTATTTTGATGCATAATTTTAGCAACCTCATGGTAAGGTGTTTGGATTCCGGTAACATTTGAACAAGAAGTGATTGAAGCGATTTTTAAACTTCTCTCTTTATATTTTTCTAATAAAAGTTCCAGATTTTCTATGCTAAACAATCCATCTTCACTTGACGGTATAACTTCAACATCAGCAATGGTTTCCAACCAAGAAGTCTGATTGGAATGATGTTCCATGTGCGAAATAAACACAATCGGTTTCTTTTCGGCAGGAATATTAATAAAATCTTTTAGGTTTTCCGGCACTTTTAATCCCAAAATTCGTTGGAATTTATTGACAACACCCGTCATTCCAGTCCCATCAGTAATTAAAACATCGTCGCTATTGGCATTTACATGATGTTTAATAATGTGTCTAGCCTGATGGTAAGCTTTGGTCATTGCTGTTCCAGAAACCGTAGTTTCAGTATGGGTATTGGCCACAAAAGGACCAAACTCATTCATCAACTTTTCCTCAATAGGACGATACAAACGACCACTTGCTGTCCAATCCGTATAAATAATTTGTTTTTTTCCGTAAGGTGATTGAAACTCTTGGTTAATTCCTATTATATTCTGACGGAACTTTTGGAAGTAAAGTTCTAATTGTGGTGGCGTTTCGATTGTAGTCATTGCAATTTAATTTGACTCAAAGATATTATTATTTTATGAAATTGAGAATTTAGCGGTTTGTTATTTCTGAGTGCCACTTGTTTTTTCTATGAATTTCCAATAATTTTTATTGCTATTGAGGTTTCCCGTAAAGTAATGCTAAACAAAGTAAATACTTTTGTAAAAAGAAATAGAAATATTTAACTATTTTAAATAAATTAATACCACATCACATCATGGATAATAGTAATAGTATCATTCTAGAAGAAAAATTACATTCCTTCTCTGAAGAAGAATTAACTCAATATATTTATAAAAATGTTGATTCTTTAACAACAATATCCTTTAGTGCCTTGAAAAAGGAAATCGCCATCAGAAAAGATTTGCCTAATGAAGTTAAAATGTTGATTGGAAATATTCAAGATTTAAGAAATCAAAATTTTATCAATGAGATATTCCCTTACCTCTATTCTAAAAATAAGAAAATAAAAACTGTTGAAGATTTGATTGCTGATTTGAAAAAAAATGAAATTTATGAACCTGATATTAATTCATTATTACGACAATTACCTAAAATTATTGAAATTAACACAGCCCAGTCTAATCCTGAAAATTCAATAAAAATATTTGGGTTACTATTCTGTATTGTTATCGCTATAGTATCCTTTAATCTTTTCACAACATCAAGTATAATTATTTTTTTAATAGCAATATTTACTGGACTTTACATCGCTTTTAACAGAAATGACTATTCTCGTATCAATAAATTAAAAATTAACATTGAATTCTATTTAGAGAGTATTAAAAACATTCCCAAAATAAAATCCGAACTATAAAAACATCAATGAAAAGCTTGGTAACTCATACATTATAAAAGTTTTCCTAAAACTACATGTCAAAAACAAAACCCTTTCAAAGTATTGCTCTCTGAAAGGGTTATTAATTAAAAAAGTGGGTTTATTCAGTTGACGCCTTTATTGTATTGCGTTCAAGTTTATAAATCAAAACCTATAGAAAATTGCCAAACTCTATTTTGTGCTTTTCCTTCATCATACAAATCACCTAAACCTAAATGGTAACGCACGCCTAAACTTATACCAGAATCTGTTTTAAAACCACCACCAAAGTTTAATCCCCAATCAAAACTATTAGGATCGTACTCTTGTGAACCACTAAAAAGTCCGTCATATTCTTCTTTATGCGAAACAGCCAATCCAATTTGTGGTCCTGCTTCCAAAAAGAAATTTTTAGAAGGATAGGCTTTAAGCATTATTGGTAAATTAATATAATTAAGCTTTTGGGTAAAAGTACCGTTGCTATTTGTAATTACATATCCTTGTTGAGAGTACATTAATTCAGGTTGAATAGAAAAGCTTTCGCTAATAAATGACTCGCCATAAACACCTACATGAAAACTATGTCGTTGTTCTGTTTCTCCATCACCATCAAAACTTACAGCTGCTAAATTATATCCTCCTTTTATCCCACCATTCGACTTATTGGTAGTATTCTCCTGTGCCTTTATTGTTGAGGTTAATCCAATGAATAAAGCTATTGTTAAAAATTTTGTCTTTGTCTGTTTCATATGTAGATAATATTTGTTTTTTATTGGAATATGGTATCGCCATTCTTCATTATTGTTTATCTCATTGATGCCATTTTATTTTGGTATTCGATGATTTTCAATTGTGATTTTGAATCATGGCGATTTCATATTATACTATTATTTAAATTAAATTTTATTTTCCTCCATTGGCACGAAGATCTGCAATACATTGTGCATCCAGTTGGGGTGCTGAACCTCCGGAAACCATATTTTCAATACCCTTTCCTGTTTCTGATGACCAATACATTAAGCAACTTTCTACATTGCAATGTTTTGGATGGGTTGTATCTTCATGATTACTTTGTAAAGCTGTTCCTAAATTGGTAAGTCCCAAAATATGACCTAATTCATGCGTAATGACTGTTGTTTCTAATAAACTTCTGTTGGGTTCAAATGGACTGTCACTCAATCCTTGAACTGTTTGCTCATAAATAACTAAAGAGGTATTTCTATAAGCTGTACCTAAAATAACTGATGTACTTGTGTCGCTTGATGATTTTCCATCTGAAAAAAAGACCCAAACTGCTATTTGATTCGATGTATTGTATTTTGTTCTGTTAGCATCTTCAATTGCTACAATTTCCTGATCGGTAAAAGTTGCTTTTCCTGGCGATGGAATTGCTCTTTTTACGATACTTATTCCATTGGGTTTATAAGTTCTTGTATCAAGAAAAGATACAAAATTGTTAATCGCTGTTGCTGATGGCTCAAATCCTACTACATAAACTACTTCAATAACCATACTCGTAAACTTTTTATCGGATAATAAATCGTTCGAAGAACTTCCGGTTGTTTGTTTATTAGTAACAGGATTTATAGTTTCACTATTATCAATAGCGTCATCTTTTGAACAGGATACTAATAGGAACAAACCTATTGTTAGTGCAGCAATTACTTTTTTCATTATGATTTTTTATATTATAAGTTTATTTTTAAAAGAACAGCTACTTAACATGATGTAGCTGTTCTTTTATAAAAAGCACCAACTAAGATCTAGCCTATATTTGTTTTAATACTAATGTAACTGCTGTATTAGTTCTACTTTGCAATGAGATTGTTGTAGCAGTAAAACTTGTTACTTTCCAATTATTATTCAATAAGTTAAAAGTAGCATTCCCCGAAAAATTTAGTTTTAGAAAAACATCTAATTCTGAGCTTACCGCATAAGTACCATTTACAGTTGTACTCAATAAATTTATGGCTGTTATTGATAAATTATTTGCAAAATCTATCGTAAAATCTTTATAGCTAGTTGCAGAATTAACTCCTGCGCTTACAAATGAATCCACCTTAAACTTTCCATTAACTAAAATAGTTTCTAATTTTTTTGAATTTTGAACTGCTTCTGCCATCGCTGCTTCTGTTTTTAGAGATGCAGTAATAGTTGATTGCAATTCAGCATCACTTGAAACCGTTATTTTCGTTCCATCACTAATCGTCACTGAAATGGGGTAGTTTACTGAAAATAATTCCGTGCTACTTACATTAGACATATACGTATATAATTGTTGTTCGGATGTAATGACAACACTTCCTGTTTGTTGTAAACTTAAATTATACGTTAAAATTGTAATTGGGAAGGTGATATTTACAGAAGAAATAGCATCTTGACCAGAAGTTTCTGCTGATGTACATGCATTAAGAATAGCATTATACTCGGTTTGATTATTAACGGTGGCCTCTGTATAATTACTTAATTTAACCTTTAAAGGAAATTGTAACACAACAGTATCTTGATCATTGTTAAACTGTCCAAAAATAGAAATAACTTGTTGGTAGTCTAATTGACTTAAAATAGAAACCTGAACTCCATTTACTTTAGCGGTAACTGGTAACAAAATTGAAGAACATGATGCTCCATCCAAGAAATCATCAAATGAACCATCATACATCGAAGTACGTTTTAGATTACTTGTTGTAGTTGAGTTAGCAGAATTTGTATTTGGATTTTCTCCTTGTACGTCATCAATTTCACTTTGGCATGATGTAAATCCTAAGATAGCCATCAATGCAATTCCAGTAATAATTTTTAATTTTTTCATAATTTTCAAATTTAATGTATTTTTATATTTGCAAGCGATGTTTTTAACGCCTTTCTGTTAGTAAGACAACTACCTTTCTTTTTACCCTCCTTAAATTTTAAAAAAAATATAAAATTTTACAAATAAATTCACAAAAACCTAAAAATCAATAAATTACTATTTAAAATAATTTTAAAAAAAAAGCAATTATAATTAACCCAACCGCTTTTTGAAAAAATAATTTACTTTTACAACCTACAAAAAATGAATTAATACTAAATGAGCGACGAAAACAGTAAACTTTGCGACGAAAATCACTTTAGAGATTTTTACCTAAAGCATGTGCAATCAGCAAATAATTTTGCTTATTACAAATGTGGTGATGACGAAGCCGCATTAGATTTAGTGCAAGATGCATTTACTAAAATTTGGGAAAATTGTTCCAAAATTGACTTTAGTAAAGTAAAAACCTATTTGTTCACAAGCATTAATAATTTATTTCTAAATAACATAAAGCATCAAAAAGTCGTATTAAGGTATGCTAAAGAAGCTCCTAATTTAGACACCAATAATCAAAGCCCCGAATATTTATTCGAAGAAGAAGAATTCAAACAAAAACTTACAAAAGCTATCGCATCATTAAGTGAAGTGCAGCGGGAAGTCTTTTTATTGAATCGAATAGATGGAAAAAAGTACAGAGAAATAGCTGACTTACTAGATATTTCTCAAAAAACCGTAGAAAAAAGAATGTCTGGAGCACTGCAACTATTAAAAGCCCAAATAGAGAATATATAATTAGTCCTTTAGCTGTAGGGTAATTTAAAAGTTAGTTGTCTTATAAACATAGAGATATAAAATGAAAAACGAAAAAGAGATATTAAAATGGTTAAATAATGAGCTTTCAAGCAAAGAAATTGAAGATTTAAAACAATCTGAAGATTTTGAAACACTTGAAAAAATTGCTCATTATGCATCACAATTGGAAACTCCAAAAGTAGATGCCCACGCTGCCTTAGAAGCTTTTAAGGCCCGAAACCATTCTAAAAAGAAAACAAAAGTTAGAACACTAAACTTTAAGACATTCTATAGAGTTGCTGCTGTTCTGGTTGTTTTGTTAACCTCAGCGTATTTTTTGTTTTATAATAACACCAAATCTTTTGAAACTCAAATAGCACAAACAAAAACGTTTACGCTACCGGATAATTCTGAAGTGATATTAAACTCGGCTTCAAAATTAACTTTTAATAAAAAAAAATGGTCTGATAAAAGAGATTTAACGTTAGAAGGAGAAGCTTTTTTTAAAGTAAAGAAAGGACAAACTTTTAGTGTAAATACAACTGCCGGAGTCGTTAAAGTTTTAGGAACGCAGTTTAATGTAAAAGAACGCAAAAACTATTTTGAAGTTAATTGTTATGAAGGTTTGGTAAGTGTGACTTACAACAATGAAACCGTTAAATTACCTCCTGGTAAAACATTCCGAGTTATAAATGGCACTATTGAAAATGTTGAAGATTTTAATACCAAAAATCCTTCGTGGATACAACAAGAATCGAGTTTTAACAGCATTCCATTAGATCAGGTTATAGCAGAACTGGAGCGTCAATATGATCTGAAAATTAAAGTAGAAGATGTAGATACTTCAAAGCTGTTTACAGGAAGTTTTACACATACTAATAAAGAAATAGCGCTTCAAGCTGTTACGATTCCGCTTAAATTAAGTTACAAAATTGAAGGTAAAACCGTTATATTTTACAACTATGATGTTAAATAGATGGCTGATTCCTCTGTTACTTTGCTTTGGAAGTATTTGTTATGGACAAAATACAGCTAAAAAAATACCTTTAACTGAGGTTATTGTTTCCATCGAAAAACAATTTAATATTAAGTTTTCGTATGCCGTTGAAGATGTAGCTGCTATTGTAATTACAAAACCAAATACTTCATTTACATTACAAGAAACAATAGATTATCTAAACTCGAAAACACTTTTAAATTTCAAAGCCTTAGATAATCGATATGTTACCGTTTCAGTGATAAACAAAACAATATCCGTTTGTGGAATTGTTTTATCCGACGAAAAAAAAATTCCTCTCATTGGCGCTTCAGTAGTTGTAGATAACATTGCAATAAGTTCAATTACGAATGAAAATGGTAAGTTCAATTTACAGAATGTGCCTATAAATGCAACACTAACAGTTTCCTATTTGGGTTTTCAATCCAGACAATTTTCAGCAAATGAGTTGTTTTCAACACAAAATAATTGCAAAGAAATTGTCCTTTCTACAAAAAATGAAGAATTGAATCAGGTTTTAATAAGTGTCTATTTAACTCCTGGATTACAAAAATATTTAGATGGAAGTACTGTTTTAAATACTAAAAAATTTGGGATTCTTCCCGGATTAATAGAACCAGATATTTTACAATCCATACAAGCACTTCCTGGCGTTGAAAGTACTAATGAAAGTATTGCTAATATCAATGTGCGTGGAGGAACTAACGATCAAAATTTAGTGATTTGGGATAATATTAAAATGTACCATTCCGGTCATTTCTTCGGATTAATATCTGCTTACAACCCCAATCTAACCAACAAAGTTATTGTTAGTAAAAATGGAACAAGTGCTGAATACAGTGATGGTGTTTCCAGTACTATAAACATGCATACTAAAGATGCTGTAACCAATACATTTTCTGGTGGCGGAGGAATTAACTTAATTAGTGCTGATGCATTTTTAGAAATCCCAATAACTAAAAAATTAGAACTTCATATTTCAGGACGTCGTTCTATTACCGATTTGTTTAAATCCCCTACCTACACCAAATATTTTGAGCGAAGTTTTCAAGATAGCGACATCAATGCGGATAGTGATAAAAATGATACCTCATCTGATTTTTACTTTTATGATTACACGGCCAAATTACTTTTTGATTTGAATGAAAAGCATCAATTTAGAGCCAACATTATTGGTATCAATAACGCTTTAGATTATTCGGAACGTTTAACCGTAAACTCAAATGAAACCGAATCTAAAACCAGCAATTTATCCCAAAAAAATATTGGTTATGGAGGAAATTGGAAAGCACAATGGAATCCCAAATTAAGTACAAACTTCGTTACTTACTTTTCCAGATACAACATTGACGCTACCGCTTACAGAGTGGAAACAGACCAGCGCTTAACGGAAGCTAATGAAGTTCTGGAAACAGGAGCAAAACTAAATACGTATTACAAAACTAATGATAACCTAAATTTCTTGTTTGGCTATCAATTTAATGAGACTGGAATGTTAAACCAAACTACCGTTAGTAATCCATTCTACTCCAGCACTAAAAAAGATGTTTTATTGAATCACGCCTTATTTTCTGAAGTTGAATACAATAAAAACAACACTTATTTGAGAGTTGGATTGCGTTTGAATTATTTCCAAAAATTTGAAAAATTTTTGGTGGAACCTAGAATAAACATTAGACAAAAATTATCAAATCAATTTGCTTTAAAATTAGAAGGCGAATTTAAGAATCAATCTACTACGCAAATTGTAGATTTTGAAGATGATTTTTTAGGCGTTGAAAAAAGGCGTTGGGTTTTAGTCACCGATAAAGACATACCCATTGCCACAAGTAAACAAGGGTCTTTTGGTGTAGAATTCAACCAAAATAAACTAAATATTGAGGTTACAAGTTTTTACAAAATTATAGATGGTATTACGGCTTCTAATCAGGGTTTTTATAACAGCTTTCAGTTTAATAATGCTAATGGAAGTTACACTGCTAAAGGTTTGGAATTTTTAGCCAATAAAACGGCTCATCAATATAGCGTTTGGATAAGTTACACTTTTAGTACAAACGACTATGAATTTAATACTTTTACCCCTTCTACATTTCCTAATAATGTAGATATAAGGCATTCAGTATCTTTAGGTTTTTATTACGATATATTTAAAAATCTAAAAATATCTGTAGGCGGTATTTGGAGAAATGGTCAACCCTACACAAAACCAATTGAAGGTAATGAAACGGTACAAAACGGGAATAATACTATGGTCAACTACGATTCTCCAAACAGTGAAAATCTAGATAATTTCATGCGTTTAGATGCTTCCTTAAATTACAATTTCAATCTGTCGCAATTTATTAAAGCTTCATTTACTGCCGGTGTAATTAATGCCACCAATCAAGATAATGTTATCAATCGTTATTACAAAGTGAACCCAAACGATTTGAATGATGCTGTTCAAGTAGATAACAAATCATTAGGCTTAACGCCAAATATAAGTTTCAGAGTGAATTTTTAATATTTCATCTTAATGTTTAGCTGATTTATAATTCTACCCTTTTAAAATGCTACACTCTGAAAGGGTTATTTATTAAAAAGAATATTGTTTTCTATATCCTTGCTGAAACTTTTAAATCTTCAATTATTCGCTAAACCAAATCATATACTTGTTGTTTTATAAGTGCTACAGTATAGATTCCACCTTTGATTTTATAAGTTATAATACTGTTTCGGCTGTAGTCATTATCAATTGATTCTGAGACAAATTCATTTTTTTGTTGAATTGAGAACACATTATTATAGTCAATTATGTTTGCTTTCACAGGAACATTTTACTTAACAATGTTTTAATAATGCTTTTTTTATTGGTCCCAAAAATAGTTAAAACTATGTACTTTAGTGCATTTCGCTTTAGCTTCTAAAAATGTTTTAGTCACGAATTGGACGAATTTTCGTAAATTAATTCGTGTTAATTTGCGTAATTTGTGGCTAATAAATAAGTGTTATAACCGTGCAGACTTTAAGTCTGCCAACCAAATCTATGGACTTTCAGTCCATAGTGGTTTAGTTAAAGCAATTAAATCATAAAAAATAACATATTTACTTACTAATCAATACCTTAAATATAAAATAATCGTATTTTTGTTTAGGTTTTTATTATCGAAAAACATTAGGTTTAAAATGTGTTTAACAGTATATGTAATCGATATTTTGCTTCCAAAAAACCTTCACTTTAGGTTCGTTATGCAAAATAGAATGACAAGGCAATTAAGCGCTGATGTCACGGGAAAATTTAAAAACTAGACAAAAATAAAAACTAGTCACAAGATTGTCTAGTGAGTTCTTGACTTCCGAAGCTGACACTATAACATTTAAAAGTGGAGACCAGAAGCCACTTAAAAAAACGGGGCGTCATCGAAAAGCCAAACGAGTAGAAGAATAAAAAAATAACAAAATGGAAAACATGAAAAAAGTAATGGTTCAATTTGACTTTCCTAACATGACGTCAAAACAATACGATCAGGTATGGCAAGATCTGCGTGCAGCAGGTCATGAAAATCCGAAAGGATTGATACATCATGTGAGTGCTCAGACTGATAAAGGTCTGAAAGTGGTGGATGTCTGGGAAAATGCAGATAAGTTTAATGAATTTGGACAAACGTTAATGCCTATTCTTGCTAAGAATGGGATTACGCCAACCCAACCAATTGTATCGCCGCTCCATTATGAATATTCCGGCAATCAAGTTCATTGAACTCCAATCAGACAGTTAAAGGCTAATGAGATGGACTGTCTCAGTTAAGACAGTTCATCTCTAATTATTAGAATTTGTATCGTCTAACAAAAATGCAAACCTATCCATAAGGTTTCCTTTGTATTTTTAGATTCTTTTCAAGATCAAAATTACAACATAGCGAATGGATAGACACAAGAACCATCGTAATTTCATTTGACCAGTTCTTGATCTCTAAGACGTTACGGAATCCCTCTTTTAAAATAAAACGATACCAAAAATAACAACGAAAATGAAAGTAAAACAAAAAATAGCTGTCTTGATATTATTGGGTACCTTCAGCGTAGTCACACAGGTTCAGGCTCAAGATATGAAAATGCCTGCCGACCATATCATGGTTATGCCCGATGACATTAAGTGGGCAGATGCTCCATCTTCTTTACCGCCTGGAGCAAAAGCAGCAGTGATAGATGGTGATCCAAAGGCAATAGGATTATTCACCATGCGCATTAAAATTCCGGCTAATTACATGATAATGCCACATACACATCCCGCCGACGAGCATGTAACTGTTCTTGAAGGATCTTTATATATGGGACTCGGGGAAAAATTTGATGAAAAAACAGCGAATAAAATTCCGAATGGGGGATTTGCAATGATGAAAACTGGTACTCGTCATTATGCCTTCACTAAGGAAGAATCTATCATTCAATTACATGGTATGGGGCCTTGGGGAATCATCTACGTTAACCCTGCCGATGACCCAAGGAATAAAAAATAATTTAATTTGCAAAAATGAACAAGCAATCATTTCTTAGAAAATAACTGTTTATTAAAAACAAAACCCTTTCAAAGGTGATACTCTGAAAGGGTCATTAATTTAAAAAATAGTCGCTTTAAATTCCAGCCACCGCTTTTATTTCATCAATAATCCGTAACGCCAATGTATCGGCTTTTTCTTGTGAAGCCGCTTCGGTATAAATACGAATAATCGGTTCCGTGTTCGATTTTCTTAAATGTACCCATTCGTTAGCAAAATCAATTTTCACACCATCAATAGTTGTAATCTCTTCGTTTTTATATTTTTCCGTCATGGCAACAAGAATGGCATCAACATCAATTTGAGGTGTTAATTCAATTTTGTTTTTGCTCATATAATATTCCGGATACGAAGCACGTAAAGCAGAAACTGTCATTTTTTTGTTTGCCAAATGCGTCAAAAATAAGGCTACTCCCACCAAACTATCGCGACCGTAATGCGATTCAGGATAAATGATTCCGCCATTACCTTCTCCGCCTATTACGGCATTATTCTTCTTCATCAATTCTACAACATTCACTTCACCTACTGCACTGGCTTCGTAGTTTCCGTTATGCTTGTTAGTCACATCACGTAATGCACGAGAAGAAGACATATTAGAAACTGTATTTCCTGTGGTTTTACTCAAAACATAATCGGCACAAGCCACTAATGTATATTCTTCCCCAAACATTTCTCCATCTTCGCAAATGAAAGCCAAACGATCTACATCTGGATCAACCACGATTCCTAAATGCGCTTTTTCTTTGACAACCAATTCTGAAATATCAGTCAAATGCTCTTTTAAAGGTTCCGGATTATGAGGAAAATGTCCGTTTGGTTCACAGTATAATTCTACCACTTCAACGCCCATTAATTCCAATAATCTTGGGATAATAATTCCTCCAGAAGAGTTTACGCCATCAACAACCACTTTAAATTTAGCCGCTTTTACTGCATCAATATCCACCAATGGTAAATTTAATACTTCATCAATATGAATATCCATGTACGCATCGTTAATCATAATGGCTCCTAAATCATCCACATCCGAGAAATCGAAAGCTTCCGCTTCAGCAATTTCAAGAATTTTAAGTCCTTCTGCACCATTCAGGAATTCTCCTTTTTCATTCAATAATTTCAAGGCATTCCATTGTTTTGGATTGTGCGAAGCAGTAAGGATAATTCCGCCTTCCGCTTTTTCAAGAGGAACAGCCACTTCAACAGTTGGCGTTGTCGAAAGCCCCAAATCAATCACGTCAATTCCTAAACCAATTAAAGTATTTACCACCAAATTTTGAATCATTGGTCCCGAAATACGGGCGTCACGACCTACAACAACCGTGATTTTTTCTTTTCCAATATATTTTTTCAACCAAGTTCCATACGCCGAAGCAAATTTAACTGCATCAACAGGTGTCAGATTATCACCTACTTTACCTCCTATTGTTCCACGAATTCCTGATATTGATTTTATTAAAGTCATTGATTATTATTTTAATTTTTGAATTATAAATTTTAATTTGCTCACAAATATAATAATTGACGGTTTATAAAAGTCATTTAGAATTCAAAATTCATCATTTAAATTCCTAAATTAGGCGAATGAATTTTTTAGCACACATCTATCTTTCCGGTGACAATGATTTAATCAAAATTGGCAATTTCATGGCCGATGGAATTCGTGGAAAACATTTTGAAAGTTATCCTTTAGAAATACAAAAAGGAATCATTCTGCATCGTGCCATTGACACTTTTACAGATGCACATCCCATTTTTAGACAAAGTACCAAACGCCTACATGAAAAATACCATCATTATGCGGGTGTAATTGTAGATGTTTTTTATGATCATTTTTTGGCTAAAAACTGGAGCACTTATTCTGATGAAAAACTTGACCATTTTGTAGAACGCTTTTACCAATCTTTACAGGATAACCATATTATTCTTTCGGAAAGAACCAAGGAAATAATGCCATACATGATAAAACAAAATTGGCTGGTGAGTTACCAAACAGTGGAAGGAATTAATCGAATTTTGACGCAAATGGATCAACGTACTAAAAACGAGTCTAAAATGCGGTTTGCTACCCATGAACTTTCAGAATTTTATCTGGAATTTGAAAAAGAGTTCACCAATTTCTTTCAAGAATTAATAATTTACTCAAATGATAAAATAATTACTTTATGAAAAAAATAATACTACTTCTTGCTTTTGCCGTTTTAGGTTGCAAATCGAATGAAAAAATAGTTGAACCAACAGGTTTAGTAACTCCTAAAGCCATGATTGTTTCGGCACGTGAAGAAGCTTCAAAAATAGGCGTAGAAATCATGAAAGAAGGCGGAAATGCCTTTGACGCGATGGTAGCGACAGAGTTGGCTCTGGCAGTTTCTTATCCACAAGCAGGAAATATTGGCGGTGGTGGCTTTATGGTCTTTAGAAAAGCCAATGGCGAAACAGGCGCTATAGATTATAGAGAAAAAGCGCCACTGGCTGCTACTAAAGATATGTTTCTGGATGAAAAAGGAAATGTAATAGAAGGTAAAAGTAGAGAAACAGCTTTGGCTTCGGGTATTCCGGGTACGATTGCAGGAATATTTGAAGTACACAAAAAATATGGTTCTTTACCAATAAGCGAAATTCTAAAACCTGTAATTGCCTTGGCAGAAAAAGGAGTTATAGTAACTAAATTTCAAGCCGAAAGCCTAGCTGCTTATAGAGCTTCTTTCATTAAAAGTAATGGGCCAAACAGCCTATTTTCAAAAGAATACAAAGAAAATGACACTATAAAATATCCAGCTTTGGCAGCAACACTAAAAAGAATTGCCAAAAACGGTCGAGATGAATTTTACAAAGGAGAAACAGCTCAAAAGTTAGTTATTTTTCTTGCTAAAAAAGGAGGAAATATGACATTTGAAGATTTAAATAAATACGATGCCAAATGGAGAACGCCAATAACATTTGAATATAAAGATTTAAAGATCATATCGATGTCTCCCCCGAGCAGTGGCGGTATTTGTTTGAATCAAATCATGGAAATGATTGAGCCTTTTAACCTTTCCGAAATGGGGCATAATAGTCCAAAAGCGATTCAGCTGATTACTGAAGCAGAAAGAAGAGCGTATGCCGACAGAAATTATTTCTTGGGAGATCCTGATTTTGTTAAACTTCCAATGAAAGAATTAGTCGACCCAACTTATTTAAAGAGCAGAATGAGTGATTTTTCATTCGACAAAGCATCAAAATCTTTGGATATTGCTAACGGAGAAATCAAAGGTTATGAAAGCAAACAAACTACTCATTATTCTATTGTTGATACCGACGGAAATGCCGTTTCGGCAACGACTACTTTAAATGATAATTATGGTTCTAAAATATATTGCGATGAATTGGGTTTCTTTTTGAATAATCAAATGGATGATTTTAGTGCCAAACCAGAAGTTCCAAACTTATATGGACTTACAGGAACTGAAGCCAATAGCATTGCTCCCGAAAAAAGAATGCTGAGCTCCATGTCTCCAACCATTGTAGAAAAAAACGGAAAACTTTTTATGGTTGTTGGAACACCTGGAGGTTCTACTATAATCACATCGGTTTTACAAACGATATTGAATGTGTATGAATTTGGCATGAGCATGCAAGAAGCTGTAAATGCACCCCGTTTTCATCATCAATGGTTACCAGATGAGATTACTTTTGAACCTAATTCATTCGATAAAGAATTATTAAAGAATTTAAAGAAAAAAGGATACTTGATCAATGAAAAAAACAAAGAAATAATTGGTGAAGTAGATGCAGTTTTAGTGTTACCAAATAGTAAGCTTGAAGGTGGCGCAGATAAAAGAGGTGACAATAAAGCCGTTGGTTTTTAAAAGTCTATTTGTTGTTTAATTTATACTATCCGAATGAAAAAAATTATTATTCTATTGAGTGTTTTTTGTGTTGGTTGTAAAACTCAAAGTGTTATGGTAAAGCCTACCGGGCTTGTTGTTGATAAAGCAATGGTAGTTTCGGCTCGTGAAGAAGCTTCAAAAATAGGTGTTGAAATCATGAATAAAGGAGGAAATGCTTTTGATGCAATGGTTGCAACTGAATTAGCTCTTGCTGTAGCCTATCCATACGCAGGAAATCTTGGTGGTGGTGGTTTTATGGTATATCGAAAAGCAAATGGCGAAACTGGAACTTTGGATTATCGCGAAAAAGCGCCATTGGCAGCCACAAAAGACATGTTTCTTGATGATAAAGGAAATGTTATTAAAGGAAAAAGTACAACTACAGCCCTCGCTATTGGAATACCGGGAACTATTGCAGGCGTATTTGAAGTACATAAAAAATTAGGATCCTTGCCTATCGAAGAAATATTGAAACCCGTAATTGAATTAGCGGAACGCGGAGTTATTGTTACTAATAAACAAGAAAAACGTCTGAATGAATACCGAAATGAACTTATAAAAATAAACGGAGTCAATTCACTACTGTCAACTGTTTTTAAAGAAAATGATACGATTAAATACCCTGCTCTGGCAGCCACATTAAGACGAATTTCTAAAAATGGCAGAGATGAATTTTACAAAGGAGAAACCGCAAAAATATTAGTCCAATACCTTCAGGAAAAAGGAGCTATAATTACTATGGAAGATTTGGCTAAATATGAAGCCAAATGGAGAACACCACTTACTTTTAAGTATAAAGATCTAAAAATTATTTCGATGCCACCACCTAGTAGTGGCGGAATATGTTTGGCTCAAATATTTAAAATGATTGCTCCTTACGATTTAGAAAAAATGGGACATAATTCATCCAAATCTATACAAGTTATTGTTGAAGCCGAAAGAAGAGCCTATGCAGACCGAAGTTATTTTCTGGGCGATCCTGATTTTGTAAAGATTCCACTTAAAGCATTAATGGCTGATGACTATTTAAAACAGAGAATGGCTAATTTTAATTTTGATAAAGCCACCCTTTCATCGGATATCAAAGAAGGGAATGTAAATTATAATGAAAGTACCGAAACTACACATTATTCTATTGTGGATCAATTTGGTAACGCAATTGCAGCCACAACAACGCTAAATGCAGGTTATGGTTCTAAATATTATTGTGATGCATTGGGCTTTTTCCTAAACAATGAAATGGACGATTTTAGCACTAAGCCTGGTGAGCCTAATATGTTTGGATTAGTAGGAAATGAAGCCAATAGTATTGCGCCTCAAAAAAGGATGTTAAGTTCTATGACGCCCACAATAGTGGAGAAAAACGAAAAATTATTTATGGTGGTTGGTTCGCCAGGGGGTTCTACGATAATCACATCGGTATTACAAACCATCTTAAATGTTTATGAATACAGTTTGAGCATGCAGGAAGCGGTAAATGCGCCACGTTTTCATCACCAATGGTTACCCGATTTAATTACTTTTGAACCCAATACATTCGACACTAAAACATTCGATATTTTAAAATCAAAAGGATATAAAATCAATGAAAAAACAACTCCCGTAATAGGAAAAGTAGATGCAATTTTGGTTCTGCCAAATCAAACTTTAGAAGGAGGAGCCGATTTTAGAGGAGATGATAAAGCCGTAGGATTTTAGCCCTTCGACTGCGCTCAGGATGACGACAAATTTAATATTTATGAATTTTATTACAGCATTAGAAAACGCTTTTGCAGCAAATAAAAATCCGGAAAATGCTTTTGCTATGGCAAAATACATGAAAAATAATTTTCCTTTTTTTGGAATTAAAACGGAGGAACGAAGACGCATTTTTGCAGCAATTTGGAAAGAAAATAAGCAAGAAGTTGCGGCAAACGCAAGACAAATTGCTTTATCATTATATTCAAAACAAGAACGCGAATTTCATTATTGCGCTATTGAAATTTTGATAAAAGAACTAAAAGGAAATTATAACCTTGAGGATATTCAACTGATTGAAAAACTGATACTCACTAATTCTTGGTGGGACAGTGTGGATACAATTGCAAAGTACATTTTAGGAGAATATTTATTAGAATTTCCATTGGAAACCAAAAACACATTAGAACGATTTTCAAAGTCAGAAAATATGTGGTTGAATAGAAGTGCTATTTTATTCCAATTGAATTACAAACAAAAAACAAATTCCGATTTTTTATTTTCTGAATGCTTAAAACAAGCGCATTCCAAGGAATTTTTTATTCAAAAAGCAATTGGCTGGGCCTTACGGGAATATGCAAAGCCAAATCCTGAAGCGGTGAAGCAATTTGTTGCTAACAATAATTTAAAACCATTAAGCAAAAAAGAAGCCTTGAAAAATATTTGTTGCCCTTAAAATAGTAGTAGTTTTGCACCCCTTTTAAAAAATTATAATGTTCAAAAAATATATATCCAAGTTAGAAACCGTAATTGCTTTAGCGCAATCCTTATTAACTCCAAAGCAGTTTATCTTTTTATCTGCTGTTTTAGTTGGAATTTCTGCAGCGTTTGCTGTAATTGTTTTAAAAACTTTTGCGCACTGGGTTTTTTCTTTTGCTACTTATGTTAGTGGAATTTTAAAATTGGGTTTCATCAATAGTATTTTGCCAATAATTGGTATTTTGCTTACCGTTTTTGTTGTCAAAAGAGTTTTGGGAGGAACAATCCAAAAAGGAACTTCACAAATTTTATATGCTGTTGCCAAAAAAGCGAGTATTATTCCCAAAAAACAAATGTATGCCCAAATCGTAACCAGTTCGCTAACAGTTGGATTAGGAGGTTCGGCAGGTTTAGAAAGTCCTATTGTAATTACCGGTGCAGCTTTTGGTTCCAATTATGCTCAAAAATATAAATTAAGTTATAAAGACCATACTTTATTGATTGGTTGTGGAGTAGCTGCAGGAATTGCCGCTGCTTTTAATGCTCCCATTGCAGGAGTATTGTTTGCCATTGAAGTTTTATTGGTTGATGTAAGTATTTCGGCATTTACTCCCATTATGATTGCAGCCGCGACAGGTGCATTAGTCTCTGTTATAGCTTTAGATGAGACCATTTTATTATCTTTTAAACAACAAGAGACTTTTAACTATCATAATATTCCTTTCTATCTTCTTTTAGGATTATTCACTGGATTTATTTCTGTTTATTATTCCAGAAATTTTGAAAGGGTAGAGCATTTTTTTGCTCGGCTAAAACTTAGTCCTTACAAGAAAGCACTGTTTGGTTCTTCCATTTTAGCCATTCTTATTTTTATTTTCCCAACACTTTTTGGAGAAGGTTATGAAAGTATTAAAACCTTATCTGAAAATAATCCTGGGCAATTACTTGAAAACACATTATTCAGCAGTTTCAGAAATAACAGTTGGGCACTTTTACTTTTTGTGGGTTGCACCATGATGATAAAGGTTTTTGCAACTGGAATAACCTTAAGTAGCGGGGGAAACGGGGGTAACTTTGCTCCTTCCCTATTTTTGGGTTCTTATGTTGGTTTTTTCTTTTCCAAATTTCTAAATCTAACAGGGATTACCAAATTACCTATAAGTAATTTTACAATGGTAGGAATGGCAGGAATTTTAAGTGGATTGTTTCATGCACCATTGACAGCCATTTTTCTAATAGCAGAAATTACGGGAGGTTACAACTTAATGATTCCTCTTATGATAGTTTCCTCTATCAGTTTTGCCATTTCAAAACGATTTGAAAAGCATTCTATGGACGTGAAAAATTTAGCCAAAAAAGGACATGCTTTTACCAGTAATAAAGACACGAATATACTTTCAACATTAGATACTAACGCCATCATTCAAACTGACTATTTAACTGTTTCTCCAGATGAAAATCTAGAGAAATTAGTTGATTTAATTTCACATTCAAATCAAGTTATTTTTGCTGTCGTAGATAAAGACAGAAAAATGATAGGAATCGTTCATTTTAATACCATTAGAGAAATTATTTTCAACCCTTATCGCGTGAAATATACTTTGATAAAAGAAGTTATGATTCCGCCAATAGAAATAATAGCACCCGAGGATACTATGGAAACTGTTATGAATAAATTTGAAAAGGCGAAAGTTGTTTTTCTACCAGTACTCAAAGATGAGAAATACTACGGTTTTATTTCTAAATCTATAGCGCTGGAAGCCTACAGAACCAAACTGAAATCAATGACAATAGAATAAATTATAATACTTCTTTTACATAAACTTCTAAAGTGTTCTATCGAAAGAATAAATCAAAATGGTAACTTTGCTTTTTTGCAAAAATTATGTTAGACAAAGACAATACCATTGAAGTTCAAGGCGCTCGCGTTCACAACTTAAAAAACATAGATATTTCCATTACACGGTAGAGATGATGCTTCGCAATGACTCTACTGTCAAAATTTAAAATAAATGCAAAATATAGAACCGCAACAATTTCAGTTTATATCCGAAATTAAAGATAAAGTAAGACAAGCACAATACGAGGCGTTAAAGGTGGTTAATATTCATCTCATCAATCTCTATTGGGAATTGGGTAAAGCCATATCAAATAAGCAAAAAGAGGGATGGGGAAAAGCTATAATAGTAACATTGTCTAATGAACTCAAGAAAGAATTTCCGAAAATATCAGGATTTTCAACATCAAACCTGTCTTATATGGTTCAGCTTTATAACGAATATCATTTAGACGCAAATCTCCAACCATTGGTTGGAGAAATTAGCTGGACAAAAAATCTTATTATCTTATCAAAATGCAAAGACAGTCAGGAACGTCAATTTTATATCCTATCTACCAAAAAATTTGGTTGGACAAAAGATGTCTTAATTAATCAAGTAGAAAATAAAACCTACGAGAAATACTTACTCAATCAAACTAATTTTGATGCTGTATTACCCGAAAAAATAAAAAAGCAAGCCTATTTAGCCATAAAAGATCATTACACCTTCGATTTTATGGAGCTCGCCGACGAGCATTCTGAATATGAACTAGAGCAAGCGTTGATTAAAAACATACGTCAATTTCTATTAGAAATAGGTTCCGATTTTACCTTTGTCGGCAACCAATACAAACTACAAGTAAACGATAAAGAATACCGAATTGATTTGTTGCTTTTTCATAGAAAACTACAAAGTTTAGTAGCCATTGATTTGAAAATTGGAGAGTTTGAACCTGAGCATAAAGGCAAAATGGAGTTTTATTTAAGTATCCTTAACGATACCGTAAAACTACCTCATGAAAATCCTGCTATTGGTATCATAATTTGCAAAAATAAAGACAGAACCGTTGTAGAGTATTCACTAAAAACTGCTTCTTTGCCCATTGGTGTAGCTACTTACAATACAAGTAGTTCCTTACCTGAAGCCTATAAATCTCTGCTGCCAGCTACCACCGAAATTGCACAAAAACTAAATCTTTTTTTAAACGATAAAAACGAATAAGGATTCACGGAATTTACAAAAATTATGTTAGATACAAACAATACCATTGAAGTTCAGGGTGCTCGTGTTCACAATCTTAAAAATATAGATATTTCCATTCCTCGTGAAAAATTGGTAGTTATTACCGGTCTTTCGGGTTCTGGGAAATCTTCATTAGCTTTCGACACTATTTATGCCGAAGGGCAACGCCGTTATGTGGAAACATTTTCTGCCTATGCGCGTCAATTTCTGGGTGGTTTAGAACGTCCCGATGTCGATAAAATCGACGGACTTTCTCCAGTAATTGCCATAGAACAAAAAACCACCAGTAAAAGTCCACGCTCGACTGTGGGAACTATTACTGAGATTTATGATTTCCTTCGTTTGCTATATGCGCGTGGTGCTGATGTGTACAGTTACAATACAGGCGAAAAAATGGTTAGTTATAACGATGAACAAATTAAAGATTTGATTATCCAGGATTTTACGGCTAAACGAATCAATATTTTGGCTCCTGTAATTCGCGCTCGAAAAGGACATTATGCCGAGCTTTTCCAACAAATAGCCAAGCAGGGTTTTCTTAAGGTTCGAGTGAATGGCGAAGTGCTGGACATTACTTTAGGAATGAAACTGGACCGTTATAAAACGCACGATATAGAAATTGTTGTGGATAGAATGGTGATTGAAAATACACCTGATAACGAAAAACGACTAAGTGAAAGTATTAATACAGCGATGCATCACGGGGAGAATGTGTTGATGGTTTTGGATCAAGATTCTAATGAAGTACGGTTTTTTAGCAGGAATTTGATGTGTCCAAGTACTGGAATTTCCTATCAAAATCCCGAACCGAATTTATTCTCTTTCAATTCCCCAAAAGGCGCTTGTGATCATTGCAACGGTTTAGGAACTGTAAACGAAATCAATACTAAAAAAATTATTCCAAATCCGAAATTGTCCATAAAAAATGGTGGTTTTGCTCCTTTGGGAGAATACAAATCATCATGGATTTTTAAGCAATTGGAAATCATAGGCGAAAAATATGGTTTTAAATTGACTGATGCCATGGAAACGATTCCAGAGGAAGCAATGGAAATGATTTTGAATGGCGGAAAAGAAAAATTTACCATCAACTCCAAAGATTTAGGTGTTGCCCGAGAATATAAAATTGATTTTGAAGGGATTTCGCATTTTATAAAAAACCAACATGACGAAAGTGGTTCTACAACTATAAAGCGTTGGGCGAAGGAGTTTATGGACGAAATAAAATGTCCTGTTTGCGAAGGTTCCCGTTTGAAAAAAGAAGCGATGTTCTTTAAAATCAATGAAAAAAATATTACCGAATTGTGCGATATGGATATTTCGGATTTGACAGCTTGGTTTTTGGATTTAGAAAACCACCTGTCTGATAAACAAAAGCGTATCGCTACTGAGGTTATCAAAGAAATCAAAGACAGATTGAACTTTTTGATGAATGTAGGTTTGGATTATTTGGCTTTAAGCCGAAGCTCCAAATCACTTTCGGGTGGTGAGGCACAACGTATTCGTTTGGCTACTCAAATTGGTTCGCAACTCGTTGGTGTTTTATATATTCTGGATGAGCCGAGTATTGGTTTACACCAAAGAGACAATGATAAATTGATTCATTCTCTCGAACAATTACGAGATATTGGAAATTCAGTAATTGTAGTGGAACACGATAAAGACATGATTGAACGTGCCGATTATGTGATTGATATTGGCCCAAAAGCAGGAAAATACGGAGGTGAAATCATCAGCAAAGGAACGCCTGCCGAAATCCTGAAACATCATACCATAACGGCGATGTACATGAATGGCGAAATGAAAATTGAAGTTCCGGCAAAACGTCGGGAGGGAAATGGAAAATTCCTAAAACTGACCGGAGCAACAGGAAATAACCTGAAAAATGTTTCGATAGAATTGCCTTTGGGTAAAATGATTTGCGTGACCGGAGTTTCGGGAAGTGGAAAATCAACTTTGATTAATGAGACGCTCTACCCTATTTTGAATGCGTATTATTTTAATGGCGTCAAAAAACCACAGCCGTATAAAAAAATTGAAGGATTGGAACATATCGATAAAGTGATTGATATTGACCAAAGCCCTATTGGTAGAACGCCAAGAAGTAATCCTGCAACATACACCGAAGTTTTTACCGAAATCAGAAATCTGTTTACGATGACATCTGAAAGTATGATTCGGGGATATAAAGCGGGTCGATTTAGTTTTAATGTGAAAGGCGGACGCTGTGAAACCTGTGAAGGATCGGGTGTGCGAACGATTGAGATGAACTTTTTACCAGATGTGTATGTGGAATGTGAAACTTGCCAAGGAAAACGTTTTAACAGAGAAACATTGGAGATTCGATATAAAGGAAAATCCATTTCGGATGTGTTGAATATGACGGTAGATGAAGCAGTTCCATTTTTTGAAATGATTCCGAAGATTTATAGAAAAGTAAAAACGATTCAGGATGTTGGTTTGGGCTATATTACGCTTGGACAACAAAGCACAACTCTTTCCGGTGGTGAAGCACAACGTATCAAACTGGCGGGTGAATTGTCTAAAAAAGATACCGGAAACACGTTTTATATTCTGGATGAACCCACAACAGGATTGCATTTTGAAGACATACGGGTGTTGATGGAAGTCATCAATAAACTGGTTGATAAAGGAAATACGATTTTGATTATCGAGCACAATATGGACGTGATTAAACTAGCTGATTATATTATAGACATCGGTCCTGAAGGCGGAAAAGGCGGCGGACAGCTTATTGCTAAAGGAACTCCTGAAGAAATTGTGAAAAATAAAAAAAGCTATACGGCGCAGTTTTTGAAAAAAGAGTTGGCTTAAATTCCCCTCCTCTGGAGGGGTGCCCGAAGGGCGGGGTGGTTTTTATTTACTTTCATTTTCGCTACAATTGACATTTTTTTGTAAATTCAATCCTAAAAACCACCCCACCATAAATGACAACACATCCAAAGGAGAGGAATAAAAAGCAAATCGTATGGAAAACAATGGCGAAATAACGGCTTATATAAACACACAGCCTATTTATAGAAATTTCATCGAAAACTTACCCTACAACATAAAACTAAAAGCTAGATCTCGAGCATTGCGTAAAGCAGGTGTGCTATCAGAAGTCATTTTTTGGTTGCAAGTACACAAAGGGATATTCTGGAAAATAGATTTTGACAGACAAAGAATCATAGGCAATTTTATCGTAGATTTTTATGTAAAAGCCTTAGGATTGGTAGTCGAAATTGACGGTTCAAGCCATGATAACAAAGAAGAGTACGACCAAAAAAGAGAAGATTATCTCATTGCTTTAGGATTAAAGGTTTATAGAATCTCTGATTTAAGGGTAAAACATGATTTGAATAATGTGATGATGGAGCTAGAGAAATATATTGTTGTAGAATTTGGAAATAAAGCGACCAATATCTGAAAATTTTCGACAATAAAACCACCCCGCCCTCCGGGCACCCCTCCAAAGGAGGGGAAAAGCAGAGGGACAACTTCTATTGGAAGGAACTCCAGAAAAAATCGTTAAAAATAACAAGAGCTATCATCACAGTTTTTGAAAAAAGAGTTATCTTAGTAAAAATGTCTTTAACAAAGATTAATTTTAAAAACAAAAAGTTGAATTGAAAACGGATGCCCTAGCCCAGATAGTAGTGAAAATCCTTATGAGCCGGGGTTCGGCTCATAAGATTGAAACGAATAGCTGGAAATAGCTCCATCTTTCGACTTCGCTCAAGATAAAAAATAAAAGAAAATGAGATTAGAAGATTTTGATAATGACGAGGATAAAGTGATCCAAGACAGACTGAAAAGAAAGACCTGGAACGAAATAAGAACCAATGACAGTTGGGCGATTTTTAAAATCATGGCCGAATTTGTAAATGGCTATGAAAGTATGGGACGCATTGGCCCGTGTGTTACCATTTTTGGTTCGGCAAGAACAAAACCGGAAGATAAATATTATTTGCTTGCCGAAAAAATTGCCTATAAAATAAGTAAAGCCGGTTATGGCGTGATTACTGGTGGCGGTCCAGGAATTATGGAAGCGGGAAATAAAGGCGCACATCTTGGCGGAGGAACCTCTGTGGGATTGAATATTGAACTGCCTTTTGAACAACATTTTAACCCGTATATTGACAACGATAAAAACCTGAATTTTGATTATTTCTTTGTTCGCAAAGTAATGTTTGTAAAATATTCCCAAGGATTTGTTGTAATGCCGGGCGGTTTTGGCACTTTGGATGAAATGTTTGAAGCGATGACCTTAATTCAAACAAAAAAAATTGCACGATTCCCTATAATACTTGTTGGAACCAGCTTTTGGGCAGGATTAATTGAATGGATAAAAACAGTTTTAATAGAAAAGGAACACACGGTAAGTGCCGAAGATATGAATTTATTCAAAATTGTAGATACTGAAGATGAAGTGGTTGATGTGTTAGATAAATTCTATAAAAAATATGATTTAACTCCAAATTTTTAATTAAAAAGCTGTCTAACCAACAGCTTTCTTTTTTTAGCTAATTTTTAAGATAGTTTTATTCCATTTTAGTCTAATAATAAGTATATTTATTTTTTATAATTTTAATGCCAACACTTGAAATCATTCTTTAAAATTACATTTTATGTTCTTGTTTTATTAACATCGATAAAACAATATGCACAACATCATTCTAAAATGAATGTTGAATTGAATTCAGAGAGTAAAACATTGAATATCCAGCAAGAAATTACTTTTTTTAATCAATCAGACGATACGTTGACTTCCATAGTTTTGAATGATTGGAACAACGCCTATTCTGATAAAAACACACCTTTAGCCAAACGTTTTTCGGATGAATTTTATAGAGGTTTCCATCTCGCAAAAGAAGAAGAACGAGGAAGTACGAATAATTTAACCATTATTGATGCTAATCAATTATTTCTTTCGTGGGAAAGAACAGAGAAAAATCCAGATTATATTGAAGTTAAATTAAGAGACAAATTACTTCCTAATCAGAAAACTACTTTACATCTTACCTATATTGCTAAAATTCCCAGTGATAAATTCACCAAATATGGGTATAATAATAACGGCGAAATGAACCTTAAAAACTGGTTCCTTACCCCCGCTCGTTATGAAAATCATAATTTTATTCGATACAGCAACAATAATTTGGATGATATTACCAATGCGGTTTCTAATTTTGACATTGACCTGAAAACCCCAGAAAATTTGGAAATCACTTCTGATTTGAATAGCAGTTTGCCAAACAAGACTGAAACTTTTTCAAACTATAAATTGTCTGGAAATAACCGAACTGATTTTAGTCTTTTTGTAGAAGCAAAATCTGGTTTCATCAGTTTTAAAAATAATGCTAACGAAGTACTGACTAATCTCAAAGAAAATAAAATAAGTGCTATTCAAAAAGCAGTTATTGTGGATCGTGTGATGAATTATGTAAATACGCTTGTTGGCAAATATCCACATGAAAAAATAATAGTTTCCCAAACTGATTATGAGAGAAATCCTTTTTATGGATTGAATCAATTGCCTTCCTTTTTAAGTCCCTTTTCGGATGAATTTATATTTGAGATTAAATTTTTGAAAACCTATTTGAACTCGTATTTAAAGACTAGTTTGCGTTTAGATCCAAGAAAAGACAACTGGATTTATGATGGAATCCAGGTTTATGCCATGATGAAATATATTGATGAAAATCATCCAAATACGAAAATGTTTGGTAGTGTTTCTAAACTTCGATTATTAAAAAGCTATAACTTAACCAATTTAAATTTTAATGAGCAATACAGCTATTTTTATATGCTTATGGCCAGGAAAAACTTGGACCAACCGCTTGGAGATCCAAAAAACAGTTTAATAAAATTCAACGAACAAATTGCCAGTAAATATAGAGCTGGATTGAGTTTTAGATTTTTAGACGATTATCTGGAGCATGGGACTGTTAACAATAGTATTCACCAATTTTACGTTGAAAATAAGGAAAAACAAGTTTCGAGAACTGATTTTGAAAGGATACTGAAATCGAATGCTGATAAAGATATTAACTGGTTCTTTAAAACTATAATCGATTCCCGTGAAATCATTGATTATAAATTTTCGGGCGTTTCAAAAACAAAAGACAGTATTACTTTTTCCGTAAAAAACAAAACTAATGTTTTGGTGCCAATTCCTGTTTATGGGGTAAAAAAAGGTGAAGTGGTTTTTAAGAAATGGCTTGATGCCAATGAAATGGACAGTACTTTTACAATTGAAAGAAAAAATGCCGACAAAATTATTTTAAATTACAAAAACGAAGTGCCGGAATATAATTTGAGAAATAACTGGAAAAAATTAGAAGGCTTTTTTCCAAACAATCGTCCGGTAAAATTTATCTTTATGAAGGATTTGGAAGATCCATATTACAATCAAGTTCTATACGTGCCTACGCTGACTTATAATTATTATGATGGACTTAGTCCAGGATTAAGGCTTCATAATAAAACTATTTTAGAAAAGCCTTTTACCTTTGATATCAATCCATCCTATTCGACTAAATCAGATAATCTATCTGGTTTTGCTTCTTTTGTCGTCAATAAAAACTACCGAAATAGTACTTTGTTCAATGTAAAATATTCTGCCAGTGGCTCTTTCTTTCATTATGCACCGGACGCCACTTATCTAAAAATAAATCCTATGGTTCAATTGCGAATCCGGGAACAAAGCTTTAGAGACAATAGAAAACAGCTAATACTGCTGCGCCAAGTACTGGTAAATAGAGAAAAAAGTGCTTTTGTTCTCGATAATTCAACAGAAAATTATTCTGTTTTTAACGCCAAATATTTCAACACCAGAACAGAAGTTACCAATCATTTTAGTTTCATGTCTGATGTACAACTATCAGGTAAATTTGGAAAAATTGCGACTGAATTCGAATATAGAAAATTATTTGAAAATAATCTTCAGATTAATTTACGATTATATGCCGGTAGCTTTTTATACAATAAAACCGCTTCAGACTTTTTTAGTTTTGCATTAGACCACCCAACCGATTATCTATTTGATTATAACTATTATGGCAGGTCTGAAAGCAAGGGTTTTTATAGCCAACAATTTATATTAGCTGAAGGTGGTTTTAAATCAAAACTGGACACCCCTTTTGCCAATCAATGGATCACTACATTAAACGGAAGTTTTAATATTTGGAATTGGATGGAACTATATGGAGATGTGGGACTTATCAAAAATAAAAACCAAAATGAGAAATTTGTATATGATAGCGGAATTCGTTTGAATTTAGTAACAGACTATTTCGAATTGTATTTTCCAATTTATTCCAACAATGGATGGGAAATTGCCCAAAATAACTACAATGAAAAAATACGGTTTCTGGTTACATTCGCTCCAAAAACATTAATCAATCTTTTTAATCGAAAATGGTTTTAATCTCATAAAAAAACCAACATTAATTACATTATTCTCCATAATATAGTTATTAAAATAACTATTACTAAAAATAACACATGCTAATTAGATATTATTTACTAATAATTAAATTATATTTTTTTTAATGAATTATGAAAATAGCTAGTTTTTAATTAAATTTGCAGCACAAAGTTATACTTTTCAATTATGATAAAAGAAAAAACCAATACCCCACTTACATTTGAAGATTTCAAAACCGAAGTTTTAAGTGACTACAAAATAGCCACAATAAGCAGGGAATGCAGCCTGTTAGGACGTAAAGAAGTATTGACTGGAAAGGCTAAATTTGGAATATTTGGCGATGGAAAAGAAGTACCTCAGTTAGCTATGGCAAAAGCTTTCAAGAATGGAGACTTCCGTTCTGGATACTATCGTGATCAAACTTTTATGATGGCCATTGGTCAATTAACCATACAAGAATTTTTTGCCGGTTTATATGGACATACTGATATTGAACAAGAACCTATGTCAGCAGGAAGACAAATGGGCGGGCATTTTGCCACGCATAGTTTGAATGACGATGGAACTTGGAAAGATTTAACCAAACAAAAAAATTCAAGTGCTGATATTTCTCCTACGGCTGCACAAATGCCCCGATTACTGGGATTAGCGCAAGCATCAAAAATATACCGTCAAGTTTCAGGAATTACCAATGCAGCAAATTTTTCTGTCGATGGTAATGAAATCGCTTGGGGAACAATAGGAAATGCAAGTACATCTGAAGGATTATTTTTTGAGACTATAAATGCAGCCGGTGTTTTACAAGTACCTATAGTGATGAGTGTTTGGGATGATGAATATGGTATTTCCGTTCATGCAAGACATCAAACAACCAAAGAAAGTATCTCAGAAATTTTAAAAGGATATCAAAGAGAAAGTAATACTAATGGTTTTGAAATATTAAAAGTAAAAGGTTGGGATTATGCCGACTTAGTTGCTACTTATGAAAAAGCAGCTACTATTGCTCGTGAAAAACACATTCCGGTTTTAATTCATGTAAACGAATTGACGCAACCGCAAGGACATTCCAGTTCAGGATCTCATGAGAGATATAAAGACTCGAATCGATTGGCATGGGAAAAAGATTTTGATTGCCTGCGTCAAATGAAACTGTGGATGATTGCTATCAATGTTGCATCACCTGAAGAAATTGAAGCGATTGATTTACAAGCTAAGAAAGACGTTTTTGAAGCCAAAAAAGCAGCATGGAATGCTTTCATTGAGCCTATAGTTGACGAACAAAAAGAGCTTGTTTCTTTATTGCAAAAAATAGCCGAAACAAGTAAAAACAAAGAAAGAATACTAAAATTGATTACTGATTTGAACAGTATAAAATCGCCTTTGAAAAAAGAGATTCTTGTAACTGCCCGAAAAGTACTGCGTTTAGTAATGAACGAAACTGGCAAAGAGGAGCTGTCTCTTTGGATTACTTCGTACACCAATAAAACCCAACAAAAATTCAGCAGTAACTTATTCTCTGAAACGGATTTAAATGTATTTTCAGTAGAAAAGGTTTTACCTGAATATTCAGAAAATGCAAAAGAAGATACCGATGGACGCATGATTTTGCGTGACAACTTTGATGCTATTTTTACAAAACACCCTGAAACACTAATTTTTGGTGAAGATGCCGGGAACATCGGTGATGTAAACCAAGGCTTAGAAGGAATGCAGGAAAAATATGGAGAACTTCGCGTTGCCGATGTTGGAATTCGTGAAGCAACTATAATTGGTCAAGGTATTGGAATGGCATTAAGAGGCTTACGCCCTATTGCCGAGATTCAATATTTGGATTATTTATTGTACGCTATCCAAATCATGAGTGATGATTTGGCAACATTGAGATACCGTACCGTAGGCAAGCAAAAAGCACCACTTATCATAAGAACGCGTGGTCATCGATTGGAAGGGATCTGGCATTCTGGATCCCCTATGGGAATGATAATAAATGCCATAAGAGGAATTCACGTTTTGGTTCCAAGAAACATGACACAGGCAGCTGGTTTTTATAATAGTTTGTTGGAATGTGATGAGCCTGCTTTAGTGATCGAATGTTTGAATGGTTACCGTTTGAAAGAAAAAATGCCTTTAAATTACGGTGAATTCAAAACACCAATTGGTGTTATTGAAACTCTAAAAGAAGGTACTGACATTACATTAGTTTCTTATGGCTCTACTTTAAGATTAGTACAACAAGCAGCCAAAGAATTACTTGAAGTTGGCATTGATTGCGAGATTATCGATTTACAATCTTTATTGCCTTTTGATGTTAATCAAGATGTAGTAAAAAGTATTGCCAAAACGAATCGTCTTTTAGTAATAGACGAAGATGTCCCTGGTGGTGCTTCGGCTTATATCTTACAGCAAATTATAGAACAACAAGATGCTTATAATTATTTAGACAGCAAACCGCAAACATTAACCGCAAAAGCGCACCGACCCGCTTATGGCACGGACGGTGACTATTTCTCTAAACCATCTTCAGAAGACATTTTTGAAAAAGTATATGGAATGATGAATGAGGTTAATCCTTTGAAGTTTCCGAATTTGTATTAGAACATAATTTTTATAAATTGAAATCCCAATCTTATTAGGTTGGGATTTTTTTATTCTGACTAATCGTTTGTTTTAAAAAATTAAAATAGTAACTTGTGAATCAATTCATTAGTTAACAACTATAATAAAAAATAAGATGAAAAAAATAACATTGTTTTTAGGAATATTATCAGTTATTGCAATTGTTTCCTGTAAAGAAAAAGAAGATAAACCTTTTCCTCCGCAAGTGGAAACTTCAAATGCAACAACAACTTCCACTCCTGCAGTTTCTGGAGAAGTGAAAGATAGTACCTCTATAAAAGTTGGCACTGATGGTGTAAATGTTACAACTAAAGATGGAGCTACTAAAACTAGTGTTGATGTTTCCGGTGGTGAAGCAAAAATTGAAATAAAAAAATAACATTCAATTATTCTCTTAATTAAAAGTTATAATGCCAACGTAAATTTTTTATGTTGGCATTTTTTATTTTAATTTAAACTTTATTAAAAATAATCGAAAATGAACGCTTTAGAAATTATTTTAAAAAGCATCCAAAATGTCAAAGTGATAGATGATTCCATTGATTATAAAAACTATATTCCTGTGGATCTATCAGCTTCTAACATTGAATTATCAAAATTGAATACTGGTAATGCAATTGATTTTGAAAAATATATTGAAAATTATTTAACGGCAAGCAAAGCACAAGTAGCATTTGGAGGTTACAATGAGGAACGAAATTTGTACAAACGAAGTGCCGCTTTTAATGATACTAAAACCGAAGAACGAAATATTCATATTGGATTAGATTTATGGATAAAAGCGGTAACTCCTGTATTAGCTGCGCTTGGCGGAACTATTCACAGTTTTAATTACAATGCTGGCTTAGGAGATTATGGTCCAACCCTAATTTTAGAACACAAAATAGAAAATCATATTTTTTATACTTTGTATGGACATCTGTCGTTAGAAAGTATTACAGGAATTGAAATTGGAGATGTTGTTAAGAAAGGACAACAATTGGCAACATTGGGTGATGCATCCGTTAATGGTGATTATGCACCCCATTTACACTTTCAAATTATAAAAACCATAGGAGAAAATTTTGGAGATTATCCAGGTGTTTGCAGCAAAAGTGATCTGGGTTATTATTTAGAAAACTGCCCTGATCCTAACTTATTATTAAAAATTACATAAATTATGAAATCGCCATGATTCAAATAATCATCGAACACAACTAATAATAAATATATTGTGAGATAAACAATAATGAAGAATGGCGATACCATATTCCTATAAAAAACAAATATTATCTACATATGAAAAAAATAATTCTCATTTTAAGCATCGTTTTGCTTATTGGTTGCAAATCTAAAACCGTTGTTAATGTTCCTATACCTGAAGAAGCTAAAATCGTTAAACTAACGCTTTCTGGAATCAGTGAATTTCAAAAAGACAAAGCTTACGAATTAGGAAAAAGAGTCCTAATGACCTGCAATACTTCCAAGTTTAAACCTTTTAACGAAAGTGAAGCAACGGCCTCGGTTATTAAAAATACAACCGAAGAACGATTGACAAAAACTTGTACCAAATTCCGTCAGTATTATGGGACTTTTAAAGACTTACAATTAGTTGAAATCTACAAAAATAATACCGATCAAACAACTATTTTTCGTTATAAGGCATTGTATACAAAAAAAGTAGCCAACAAAGAACTACGCGTTTCAATCAATCAAGAAAACAAGGTTTCGGCTATTAAATCACTGGATTGGGTAGATACTTTTCAAAACAAATAACTTCAAGTAATAGAACTGAATTCATGAATCAAAAAGTCCTGCTTTTTTTATTATTTATCGCAACCATTTCTGTAAAAAGTCAGGAAGTATTGAGTTTTAAAGGCTCTAAACCCTATCGAGCAACGAATTCTTGGAATTTTATTTGTGAAAACTATGCTTTAACTGGAGCTGCAGCTATTCAAATTGCAAAAACAGAAAAAGGAGGAATTCTGAAATTAACCGTTGAAACTACAAACCCGGCATTCAATATTGCGGGAATCGTTTATGTTTATTTGACTGATTATAGCATTATTACATGTTCGGATAAAGGAATTAGGGAAAATAACGGAAATCAAATTGTATCGTATTACTCCTTTTCACCTTTAGAAATGAATAAAATGAAAACTACTGATATTCAATCTATTCGTTTTAACATTAAAGGAATCAGCAGTAAATTTAGTAGTCAAACAGGTAATTTTACTGCTGTTAATAAAAAGACATACTTTTCGACAACTTCTGATAAAATCAAAAAAAATTACGCTACATCAGCAGAAATCACCACATTATTCAGATAGCACGCCAGAAACAAAAAAACTGACACATTTTTAGTAAAATTTTATATCCAAACTATTCATTTTTCTGAAACAATTAATACAGTAATCTCTTTGCGGTTATTTCAAGAATAGTACTATTCCGCACCATTACTATTTCATTAAAAATTCAAATAGCTTCCCTTTGTCGCTGTTTATTCGTAAATTTCAAAAAAAGATAATGACTAGATGTTTCTGTTTTAAAAACAGCACCTATTTAATTCCCTGTTTTCTCTGAACTCACTTTATTAAAAAATGTATTAAAATTAATAATGTGTGAATTATATAACTTTTTTCTTAAGTTATGTAAGTCTTTCTAATGAAATTTATTCGATTTTTACATAATCTGTTAAAAACAAATAATTTGAAACTATACATCAAATACATGGTCAGTAATCGCTGTAAAATGGCGGTAAAAGAGGAATTGAAAAAACTTGGACTACACTTCATTGTTGTTGATTTAGGCGAAGTTGAAATTATGGAAAATATTTCTATGGATCAACGGGAAAAACTTAAATTATCGTTATTGAATTCAGGACTTGAATTAATGGATGATAAGAAAGCCATGCTCATTGAGAAAATAAAAAATGTGATTATTGAAATGGTCCATCATTCCACTGAAAATATAAAAGTAAATTTTTCTGATTATCTAAGTGAAAAATTAAACCACGATTATACGTACTTGTCCAACTTATTTTCGGAAGTACAAGGAACTACAATCGAACAATTTATCATCTCACATAAAACAGAACGAATAAAAGAATTAATTATCTATGGCGAATTGAACATCACTGAAATTGCCTGGAAAATGAATTATAGCAGTGTTGCTCATCTTTCTAGTCAGTTTAAAAAAGTTACGGGACTCTCCCCTTCTCATTTTAAACAAATGAAAGATAAAAGACGAAATCCAATTGAAGAAATTGGAAATGTAAATGCAAATGAATAAATGTCAAAGTACAAATATGCATAAATCTCAATATACCAGAAATTTAATTGAAGCCAGTTTAGGTCCTTTTGTTACTATTAGTTCTGAAGGAAAAATTACTGATGTTAACGAGGCGTCAATAAAAATCACGGGAGTTTCACGAGAAGCATTAATAGGTACTGACTTTTCTGATTATTTTACAGAGCAAAAGAAAGCCAAAAAAGGATACCAACAAGTTTTTGAAAAAGGATTTATTGCAGATTATCCGCTGACGATAAGACACAAAAACGGAAAATTAACAGATGTGTTATACAATGCTTCCGTTTATAAAGATGAAGAAGGAAATGTTCTTGGAATTTTTGCAGCAGCAACAGATATTACAGCACAAAAATTAGCTTCACAATATCCCCTTAGTCTGATTGAAGCCAGTCTTGATCCATTGGTTACCATAAATACTGAAGGCAAGATTACTGATATGAATGAGGCATTAGTCAACATTACAGGTATAACACGAAAAGAACTCACCGGCTCCGATTTCTTCGATTATTTTACCGAAAAACAAAAAGCACGCGAAGTTTATCAGGAAGTGTTTGAAAAAGGCTCTGTAGCTGATTCCCCGCTTACTCTTCGACATAAAAATGGGAAATTGACTGATGTACTGTTCAATGGTTCCGTTTATAAAGATAATCAGGGAAATGTATTAGGAGTAGTTATAGTGGCAAGAGATATTGCCGGGCAAAAATGGGCATTAGATTTACAAATTGCTAACAAAGAGCTGGCGCATCAAAACAATGAGAAAGAAAAACGAGCTGCTGAGTTAATCATTGCTAACCATGAGCTACTATTTCAAAACGATGAGAAAGAAAAACGGGCTGCTGAATTAGTCATTGCTAACAAAGAACTTGCTTTTCAAAACAAAGTTAAAGAAAAAAGGGCCGCTGCATTAATAATTGCAAATAAAGAACTTGCTTTTCAAAACGATGAAAAAGAAAAACGTGCCGCTGAGTTAGTAATTGCTAACAAAGAACTTGCTTTTCAAAATGATGAAAAAGAAAAAAGAGCTAACGAATTAATCATTGCCAACAAAGAACTTGCTTTTCAAAACGATGAGAAAGAAAAACGAGCTAACGAATTAATCATTGCCAACAAAGAACTTCTATTTCAAAATAAAGAAAAAGTAAAACGGGAAATTGCACATAAAGAACTTGAAGAGCTTAGTTACGCTGCAAAATTAGCTTCGCAATATTCTCTTAGTTTGATTGAAGCAAGTCGTGATCCTTTGGTTACTATAAATACCAAAGGGAAGATTACTGATATGAATGAGGCTTTGGTAAATATTACAGGTATCGATCGTGAAATATTGATTGGTTCTGACTTTTTTGATTATTTTACTGAACCGCAAAAAGCGCGTGAAGTTTATCAGGAAGTATTTGCTGAAGGTTCCGTTGCTGATTCTCCACTTACACTTCGCCATAAAGATGGTAAACTAACGGATGTATTGTTCAACGGTTCGGTATATAAGGATGACAGAGGAAACGTACTTGGTGTTGTGATAGTTGCCAGAGATGTAACGGATCAAAAAAGAATTGCTACTGAATTGGTCGAGGCAAGAGTTTTTGCTGAATTAGCCACAGAAATTGCAGAAGAAGCAAAAATAAATGCTGAAAGTGCCACTATCATAGCTGAAAATGCAGTAAAGGCAAAACAACAATTTTTGTCTAATATGAGTCATGAAATTCGTACACCGATGAATGCAATTATTGGATTTACAAAAGTGATATTAAAAACAGATTTGTCAACGAAACAAAAAGAATATTTAAACGCAATAAAAATGAGTGGTGATGCATTAATCGTGCTCATCAACGACATACTTGATTTGGCAAAAGTAGATGCGGGTAAGATGACCTTTGAGAAATCACCTTTCAAAATGAAGTCTTCCATATCAGCCATGCTCCATTTATTTGAAACAAAAATTCAAGAAAAGAACCTACAATTGGTTACGGAATATGACAATAAAATCCCTAATGTTCTTGTGGGTGATCCAGTTCGTTTGCACCAAATTATTTTAAACTTGGTAAGTAATGCAGTAAAATTTACAGCAATAGGAAAAATTACGGTAAGCGTTCATTTATTACATGAAGATGAAGATAAAGTAGTTATCGAATTTGCCGTAACTGATACGGGAATTGGTATCCCCGAAGATAAAATAGGAAAAATATTTGACAATTTTCAACAAGCCTCAAGCGGTACTTCGAGATTGTATGGCGGAACAGGATTAGGCCTTGCAATTGTAAAACAATTAGTAGAACCGCAAGGAGGCAGTATTCGTGTGAAAAGTAAAATTAATAAGGGTTCAATATTTAGTTTTACCTTAAGTTTTCAAAAAACAAATGCCGATGCTGAATTAGAAAATGAAATGATGGAATTAGATACTGAAATAAAAAACATAAAAGTATTGGTGGTTGAAGATATTCCCCTCAATCAATTATTGATGAAAACACTATTGGATGATTTTGGATTTGATCGGGATATTGCCGAAAATGGTAAAATAGCCATCGAAAAGCTAAAAAGCAAAGACTATGATATCATTCTAATGGACTTACAAATGCCTGAAATGAATGGATTTGAAGCTACAGAATACATTCGTAAAACTATGAATTCAAAAATTCCAATTATCGCTTTAACGGCTGATGTCACTACTGTTGATTTAGCAAAATGCAAAGCGGTGGGAATGAATGATTACCTTGCAAAACCCGTTGATGAGAGACTATTGTATAGTAAAATAGTAGGGATCTTAAAGAAACCAAAACTTGCAAAACTTAGTGCAAAACTTAATGAAAATTTAGAAGAAAAAGATACTACAAAGAAAAAAATAAAATGTATTGATCTGGTATATTTAAATCAGAGAACAAAATCGAATCCAGCTTTAATGATGGAAATGATATCGTTGTATTTAGCACAAACACCTCCTTTAATAAATACAATCAAACAAAGTTTAGCAGATCAAAATTGGTCTTTATTAGGTGCTGCGACACATAAAATGATTCCTTCTTTTTCAATAATGGGAATCAGTCCTAATTTTGAAAATATAGCAAAAAAAATTCAGGAATTTGCAAGTACACAAGAAAAATCAGAAGGAATACACGACTTAGTTCTCCAACTTGAAGAAGTTTGTTTACAAGCCTGCAGCGAATTAGAAGAAGAACTTAATATAATTAAAAATACCATATAATGAACAACAACAATAAAGTAAAAATATTTCTTGTAGATGATGATGCCTTATTTTTAAAATCTTTAGAAATTGAATTTTTGGAGAATGCTGACTTTATAGTTGAAACCTATCCTACTGGGGAACTCTGTATTGCAAATTTATCCCATAATCCTGATGTAGTAATATTAGACTATCAACTTGATGGTATTGTAGAAAATGCTATGAACGGCCTTGAAACTTTGGATAAAATAAAAGCTTTCAATCCAGAAATTCCAGTTGTAATGTTGTCTTCCCAAGATAAAATTGAAGTGGCCATAAACTGCATGCATCACAAGGCATTTGATTATGTAGTGAAAAGTGAAACTGCTTTTGTTCGCTTGCAAAAAATAATCACTGCTATTTTTAAATACCAAAAAATGGAAAAAGAATTAAGTTGGTATATGGATCGTATGTAATCCATTTTACACTATAACTTTGTTTAAATTTCATCAATAAATAAGATTAATCACTCCTGATTTGGTCAAAATTAAAACCAAATTTATTTTAAAAAAATGCGGTATAAAGACACATCAGATCTAGAAATTTCATTGTTATTGGAAGCTATCTATCGGAAATACGGTTATGATTTCAGAGAGTATTCCCAAGCTCATATCAGGCGCAGAATCATGAACAGAATGGCGATATCGGGATTCGAAGATGTTTCTCAAATGCAATCAAAGGTTTTGAATGATGAACCATTTGCTTCCGAACTTTTACAGGATTTATCAATAACAGTAACCGAAATGTTTCGTGACCCTGCCTTTTATAGGTCATTACGAGAAAAGGTTATCCCTATTTTAAAAACATATCCCTTTATAAAAATATGGCATGCTGGCTGTGCAACAGGAGAAGAAGCCTATTCGATGGCTATTCTTTTGCAAGAAGAAGGCTTGTATGACAGAACTACCATTTATGCCACTGATTTTAACCAGATGGCTTTGAACCGTGCAAAAGAAGGAATTTTTTCGAACAAAATGATAAAAGAATACACGCTTAATTATCAATTGTCGGGAGGAAAAGAATCATTTTCGAGTTATTATACTTCCAATTATGACAATGTCATTATGAATCAATCATTGAAAAAAAATATTGTTTGGGCCAATCATAATTTGGTAACCGATAGCGTATTTGCAGAAGTACACTTGATATTATGCAGAAATGTGCTGATTTATTTTGATAAAAATTTACAAAATAAAGTCCAGACTCTTTTTTATAATAGTCTCATTAATGGTGGCGTTTTATGTTTAGGATCTAAAGAAAGTTTACGGTTTACCGATTTGCATGAGGAATATATTGAGTTGGACACAAAACAACGCATATTTAAAAAGAAATATTAAAAATGCATTATGAAGCAATTGTAATAGGGGTTTCTTCCGGCGGCATGAATGCTTTGAAAATTATATTCTCAGCATTACCGGTAGATTTCAATATCCCAATTATCATAGTCCAGCATATAGGGGCGCATTCCGATAGCCAATGGATAAAACTTTTAAATGAAAAAAGTCATCTTGATATCAAAGAAGCGGATGAAAAAGAGAAAATTGAAAAAGGCAAAATTTATATTGCTCCACCTAATTATCATTTGCTAATCGAAAAGGATAAAACCTTTTCCCTTACCATAGACGAACGTGTAAATTTTGCAAGACCTTCAATTGATGTATTGTTTGAATCAGCGGCCGAAGCCTATAAAAATAAATTAATTGGAATGGTGCTCACGGGCTCTAATAATGACGGGACAAAAGGTATAAAACGAATAAAGGAATGTGGGGGTCTAGCCATTATTCAGGATCCGAAAACAGCAGAATCCGCATATATGCCAAAGTCAGCAATTGCTGCTATTGAACCTGATTATATTTTATCATTGGAGAATATAGTTGAGTTGCTGATAAAAATGGATAAACAAAAAGAATAATTTCGATAAACTTTACAAATATTATAGAATGGAAATGACCCTTGGTAGAAAAATAGTAATCGGATTCATTGCTTGTGCATTGGTACTTTTAGGAGTTGCAATTTTCTCTTTTAAAAACAGTGAAAAATTTGTCGCTTCAAATGCCTTGGTAAATCATTCCAATCAGGTATTATATGAATTCGAACAAATACTGATGTCTTCCGTTGATGCAGAAACAGGAGTACGAGGTTATGTCATTACGGGCGATGACGATTTTCTGAAACCTTTTACATCTGCCAATACAAAAGTAACAGAGCAACTTGACAAAATAAAGGAATTAACAAAAGACAATCCTAATCAGCAAAAGTATATTGCGGAACTTGCGAAAGAGATCAAAATGCGTTTTGATAATTTAAATAAATGCATAGCCCTTCGTAAAACGGATTTTAAAAAAGCTATAGAGTTTGTTGCTTCAGGCGAAGGAAAACAATTACAGGATGAAATAAGAAAAACAATTGATAAAGCACAGGAATTAGAACATACTTTACTTGCCGAAAGAATACAAATCAGTGAAGACGATGCCAGCAAGTTTAATATTGTTTTTGCTGTTTTATTGTTAGTCATTATTATGATTCTTGTCGTTGTATACACTATAGTTGCTACAAATTTAAAAGCGCTTAAAAGTTCCGAGTCAGAAACTGCCAACAAAAACTGGTTGCTTACAGGTAACTCCGAACTTAATGAAAAATTAATAGGAGACCAAAATATAGCACAGTTGGCAAACAGTACCATTAGTTTTTTATGTACTTACCTAAAAGCCAATATAGGAGCTGTTTACCTGTTTAATGACAAAGAAAATACCCTGATACTTAGCGGAAAATTTGCTTTTTCGTCTGCTAAAGACACTAAAGAAGAATTTAAATTAAATGAGGGATTAATTGGCCAGGCTGCATGGGAACAGAAACAGATTTCTTTAACAGCTATATCTGAAGATCAAATACGCATCACTTCATCCGTTCTGAATGCAAAACCAAAAAATTTGCTCATTACTCCTTTTTTGCTTGAAGGTAAAACGATAGGCGTAATAGAAATAGGCAAGCTTACTGATTTCAACGAAACAGAAAAAGAATTCATCAGTGTTTCTATGAACAGTATTGCTATCAGCGTTAATACTGTTCAACAAGCTGAAGAAAAAGAAAAAAGAGCAGCAGAGTTAGCCATTGCCAACAAAGAACTAGCCTATCAAAATGACGAAAAAGAAAAACGGGCAGCAGAGCTAGGAATTGCCAACAAAGAACTCGCCTATCAAAATGATGAAAAAGAAAAAAGAGCAGCAGAGTTAGGAATTGCCAACAAAGAATTAGCCTATCAAAATGACGAAAAAGAAAAAAGAGCAACAGAGTTAGGAATTGCCAACAAAGAACTCGCCTATCAAAATGATGAAAAAGAAAAAAGAGCAGCAGAGCTAGGAATTGCCAACAAAGAACTAGCCTATCAAAATGATGAAAAAGAAAACAGAGCAGCAGAATTAGGAATTGCTAACAAAGAACTCGCCTATCAAAATGATGAAAAAGAAAAAAGAGCAGCAGAATTAGTCATTGCCAACAAAGAACTGGCCTATCAAAATGACGAGAAAGAAAAAAGAGCTGTAGAATTAAGTTTTGCCAACAAAGAGCTTTCGAATCAAGCTGAAGAACTTCAAATACAGCAGGAAGAGCTCAGACAACTGAATGAAGAATTAGAACAACAAGCGCAAGATCTTAAACAACAGCAGGAGGAGTTGCAAATGACCAATGAAGAATTGGAAGAGCAGACCCAATCATTAGAAGAGAAAAACAAAGAAGTTGAAGCTTCAAAAAATGACATTGAACAAAAAACAAAACAACTTGAAATTAGCAGCAAGTATAAATCAGAATTCCTTGCAAACATGTCACATGAGTTAAGAACGCCTCTTAATAGTTTGCTTATTCTATCAAAAGATTTATCAGAAAACAGAAAGAAAAATCTGGATGAGGTTCAGGTTGAAAGCGCAGAAATTATTTATAAAAGCGGCCATGACCTTCTTATATTAATTAATGAAGTGCTAGACCTCTCTAAAATTGAAGCAGGGAAAATGTCAATAAATGTTGAAAAAGTATCACTGAAAAATTTCACAGATGAACTCCTTCGCGATTTTAAACATCAAGCGCAACAAAAAGGATTGAAGCTTGTTTGCAAATTGGCTGGAGCTTTACCCGAATTTATCTATACCGATTCGCAACGTTTGAATCAGATATTGAAAAATCTTATATCCAATGCCATAAAATTCACCGAAAAAGGAAGTGTAACAATACGCATTGACCCAAATACGGAAACTACTTTGAACATTTCTGTTACCGATACAGGTATTGGAATATCAGAAGACAAACAAACAGCCATATTTGAAGCTTTTCAGCAGGCCGAAGGCGGTACTTCAAGGAAATATGGCGGTACGGGATTAGGGCTTTCCATTTCACGAGAACTCGCAAAATTATTAGAAGCAGAAATTAAGTTGAGTAGTAAACTAAACCAAGGATCAACTTTTTCTCTCATTATTCCGCTGGAAATACACCCTGAACAAGAGTCTGTCAGTATAATTCCATTGAAACCTGTTTTGTATACACCTCGCTCCGAAAATGAATCAACCTATCTAAATTATGCCACCATAGAAGATGACAGAAATTTAATAAACAAAAATGATAAAGTAGTACTCATTATTGAAGATGATCGAAATTTTGCTTCTATACTTTTAAAGCAAGCTAACAAAAAAGGATTCAAATGTTTGTCGGCTGCCACTGGAGAAGATGGTCTATTGCTTGCTTCAAAATACAAACCTCAAGCAATCATTCTTGATATGGGTTTACCAGGAATCAAAGGGAAACAAGTATTGCATGAGTTAAAAGCAAATCCATCCGTAAGGCATATACCGGTGCATATTATTTCGGCAAATGACCGTTCGCTGGAACCAATCAGAGAAGGTGCCGTAGAATACCTGATGAAACCGATATCTAAAGATGGTCTGGAAGAAGCTTTTAACCGAATTGAAAATTTTGTCAATAGAAAAATAAAAAACCTGCTAATTATAGAAGACAATGAAAATTCCAGAAAAGCAATGAAAATACTCATTGGCAATGGTGATGTAAAATGTTTTGAAGCAGCAACCGGCAAAGAGGCTTTGGAATTGTATGAGCAGAATTACATCGATTGTATTATACTGGACATTGGATTGCCTGATATGAGCGGCTTTGACCTTATACATAAACTGGAGGATATAAAAGGCCATAACATGCCCCCTATTATTGTTTATACCGGAAAGGAACTTACAAAAGAAGAAAATAATCTGCTTCAGAAATATGCGGAGAGCATTATTATAAAAGGTATAAAATCCGAAGAACGATTGCTGGATGAAACAGCTCTTTTCCTTCACCGGACAATAAGCAATTTACCGAAATCGAAACAAATGATTATAAATAGTTTGTACGATAAAGAAGCTATATTTCATTCAAAAAAAATATTGTTGGTAGATGATGATATGCGTAATGTTTTTGCTTTATCCAAAATATTACAAGAACGTGGAATGGAAGTCATAAAATCAGAAAACGGGAAGAATGCTTTGGATATGCTGGATACGCATACTGACATTGATCTGGTATTAATGGATATTATGATGCCAGAAATGGATGGTTACGAAGCAATGAAACGAATACGATCTCAGATAAAATTCAAAAACTTACCTATGATTGCCCTTACCGCAAAAGCCATGAAAGACGATAAACAAAAATGTATTGATGCAGGTGCCAACGATTACATCACGAAACCTATTGATGTGGAACGCTTGCTATTATTGATGCGCGTATGGTTAAGCAAATAATAAAATGTCATTGGGAAGGCGGAATATCCCCAATGTCATTAAGTTAACCTTTTTTTGTTGGTATTTCAACATTCGTTATTGAATATTCAACATTCAAACTTTTATTTTACAATTGAAAATGAAAAAAAATAGCCCTGTTAAAATTTTATTGGTAGACGATCTACCCGAAAATTTGTTTGCCTTAGAAGTAATTCTTTCTAACGAAAATTATTTATGTGTAAAAGCAAATTCCGGTAATGAAGCCTTAAAAATTCTTCTCCACCAACAAGATTTTGCCATCATATTGATAGACGTACAAATGCCGATAATGGATGGATTTGAAACCGTAGAATTAATTCGCCAAATCGAAAAACTCAAACATGTTCCGATAATTTTTTTAACGGCCAGCATAGATAATTCCATACAAATTTTTAAAGGCTATCAGGCTGGTGCAGTTGATTATATGATTAAACCGCTTTCGCCGGAGATATTAAAAGCAAAAGTGGCCATTTTTGTGGATTTGCATAAGAAAAATCAGGAATTATTAGTTCAGGCAGAACAACTGAAAAGGCTTAACACCGATCTTAGAGCCCAAAAATTACTTTCTGAATATTCTCTTAGTCTTATTGAAGCAAGTCATGACCCTTTATTTGCAATTAGCCCCGAAGGGAAAATAACCGATATGAATAATGCATCGGTAAAAGTAACTGGTATATCACGCGAAAAATTAATTGGAACCGATTTTTTTGATTATTTCACTGAACCACAAAAGGCTCGTGAAGTATATCAGAAAGTGTTCGAAAAAGGATCTGTTTCAGATTCTCCACTAATACTTCGTCATAAAAAAGGCAAGTTGATTGATGTATTATTCAATGGATCAGTATATAAAGATGATAGAGAAAATGTACTGGGAGTAGTCATTGTTGCCAGAGATGTTACAGATCAAAAAAGAATTGCTACTGAATTAATTGAGGCTAGAGTTTTTGCTGAATTAGCCACAGCAATTGCAGAAGAAGCAAAAATAAATGCAGAAAGTGCCACTATCATAGCTGAAAATGCGGTAAAGGCAAAACAGCAATTCTTGTCGAATATGAGCCACGAAATTCGTACACCGATGAATGCAATCATCGGATTTACAAAAGTGGTATTAAAAACAGATTTGTCAACAAAACAAAAAGAGTATTTAAACGCAATTAAAATAAGTGGTGATGCATTAATCGTACTTATCAACGACATACTCGATTTGGCAAAAGTGGATGCAGGTAAGATGACATTCGAGAAAACACCTTTCAAAATGAAGTCTTCCATTTCAGCCATGCTTCATCTATTTGAAACAAAAATTCAGGAAAAAAACTTAAAATTAGTTAAGGAATACGACAGTAAAATTCCTGATGTTCTGGTGGGAGATCCGGTTCGTTTGCACCAAATTATTTTAAACTTGGTAAGTAATGCCGTAAAATTTACTGCAAAAGGGAAAATTACGGTGAGCGTTAATTTACTGCATGAAGATGAAGATAAAGTAGTTATCGAATTTGCCGTAACTGATACGGGAATTGGTATCTCCAATGAAAAAATTGGAACCATATTTGAAAATTTTCAACAGGCCACCAGCGAAACTTCAAGATTGTATGGCGGTACCGGATTAGGTCTTGCTATCGCTAAACAATTAATAGAACCACAAGGAGGTAGTATTCGTGTAAAAAGCACTATCAACGAGGGTTCCACATTTAGTTTCACATTACCTTTTCAAAAAACAAATGCCGATGCAGAATTGGAAAAAGAATTAATAGAATTAGAAACCGAAATAAAGAACATTAAGGTATTAGTGGTTGAAGATATTGCGCTCAATCAATTATTGATGAAAACACTTTTAGATGATTTTGGATTTGCCCGTGATATTGCTGAAAATGGTAAAATAGCTATTGAAAAACTTAAAGAAAAAGACTACGATGTTATTCTTATGGATTTGCAAATGCCAGAAATGAATGGATTTGAAGCTACAGAATATATTAGAAATACGATGAATTCCACAATTCCTATTATTGCATTAACCGCTGACGTAACTACTGCTGATTTAGCAAAATGCAAAGCGGTAGGAATGGACGATTACCTTGCTAAACCAGTTGACGAAAGACTATTGTATAGTAAAATAGTTGGTATCTTAAACAAATCGAAACTTGCAAAAATCAATGAAATTTTGGAAGAAGAACAGCATACAAAGAAAAAACTAAGATGCATTGACTTGGTTTATTTAAATCAAAGAACAAAGTCAAATCCAAAATTAATGACGGAAATGATATCATTATATTTAGCACAAACGCCTCTTTTATTAGACACAATAAAACAAAGTTTGGAAGCGCAAAATTGGCATGTATTAGGTGCCGCGGCTCATAAAATGATTCCGTCTTTTTCAATAATGGGAATCAGTCCTGACTATGAAAATATGGCAAAAAAAATTCAGGAATTTGCGACAGCACAAGAAAAAAATGAAGGAATACAGGAATTAGTACTACAACTTGAAGAAGTTTGTTTACAGGCTTGTATCGAACTAGAAGAAGAACTTAAAATAATTAAAAATGCCATATCATGAATGTTGTCAATATATTAGATATTTACATTCAATATTCCTTGGTGCAATGGGTTATAAATCATTACTATTTAATAAATTTATAGAACATATTTCCTTACTTTTAAACAAATATTTTTATCACATCTTTGTTTAGGTGTCATGAAGTCCTGGATGCAACAAAAAAATTATAGTCAATTCTATAGCTATAAATTAAAATCATTAATGATTGCAAAAATGCATTTGATTAGACTTGCATAAAAAGATTCTGATCACAATTAATTCCAACTTTTCTTCAAGAAATAGGACGGATTCCTCCAAATAGAATAATGAGACGTAATTCTCTTATTTTATCGACTTTATATTACAAAATAAATCTCTCTGAACTTTTTTAAATTCAGAGAGAAATTATTAAATATTTGATTCTTTGTCAAATTTGATTATTGAAACTTCATTTATTCCTATCTTTTATTTTTTGAAGTTTTACTTATAAAAAAATCCATTTTATTTTATTTATCAGTCAACAAATTTGCTTCTAAATCTTAAAGAAAAAAAACATCAATCAAAAAAATGTGAATCATATAACTCTTTATAATAATTATATAATACATTTTACAAAAATTATCATCAACTTAGTGTCCTGAATATTAAGCAAATGAAAAAAACAATCAACATTCCGAAAGCGAACTTAATTACCCTTAAAAAGAAAGAAAAAAATAATTTTCCGGGTTATCCTGTTTATCTTCCTTCAGAAGATATTTATAATAAAATCGAAAATAAATTGATATTGATTCAGAGAATCTTTCAAAATAAAAGAACCAAATGGTAAACCTAAAGAGAATAAATATAAAATCATACTATGAAAATAGCCGTATTCAGTACAAAACCCTATGATAGAGAATATCTAGACAAGTTTAATATTGAAAATAAACACGAACTGATCTATTTTGAAGCTCCTTTAAATACTGACACCACAAATTTGGCTATAGGATTTGAAGGCGTTTGCATATTTGTAAATGACAAAATCGATAAAAAAACTATAGATAAATTATCCGAAATTGGAATTAAACTTATTGATTTGCGTTGCGCAGGATTTAACAATGTAGACATTGAAGCAGCAACAAAACAAAATATTAAAGTACTGAGAGTTCCTGCATATTCTCCACAAGCCGTTGCGGAACATGCTGTAGCATTAATTTTGACTTTGAACAGGAAAACGCATAAAGCCTACAATAGAGTTCGAGAAAATAATTTTTCTTTAGAAAACCTTACCGGATTCAATCTTTACGAAAAAACTGTTGGAGTAATTGGAACGGGGAAAATAGGCACTGCATTTTGTCAAATAATGCTAGGTTTTGGTTGTAAAGTCATTGCTTATGATATTAAGGAATCAGAGCAGCTAATAGCAAAAGGTGTTGAGTATAAAACATTGGATGAACTATTTGAAAACTCCGATATTATCTCCCTCCACTGCCCTCTTAACATTAATACGAAACATCTTTTTAACCGTGCAGCATTTTCTAAAATAAAAAAAGGAGCTATGCTAATTAATACCAGCAGAGGAGCATTAATTAAAACATCGCATGCAATTGAAGCGTTAAAAAATGAACAATTAGGCTATTTAGGAATCGATGTTTATGAGCAAGAAGAAAATCTGTTTTTTAAAGATCTGTCTGAAAGTATTATTCAAGATGACTTAATAGAAAGATTAATGGCTTTTCATAATGTATTGATTACGCCACATCAAGGATTTTTTACCAATGAAGCATTAGACCAAATTGCGCAAACTACTTTAAAAAACTTTACGGATTTTGAGAATAGATTACCATTGGAAAATGAGGTGAAACTATAGTTTAATATTCCAGATTAATTGATGAAATCTCAATACCATTATTATTGAGAAGAAAATAGACGATCGCATAACGCTTTAATTTAAAAAGAGATTGTTTAAAAAAGGAATTTGATCAAATAACAATGTAATGGAATAGTTTATAACTGTTTTTTTTAAATAAAAATCAGCAGTATGTAAACTTTGGGAATGATAGCGATTTATTTGTGATTAAAAATCAAATTCTCTTTTTTCAACCCTTTTTTTTATAAAAATATGTAAAAGTTGTAAGTCATACTTTAAATTATGTAAAACATTAAAAAGTATTAAAACCCAACTTTATACTATTGAAAGTAAACAACAATTAAATAAAAACAAATGAAAAGTACAACCACCAAAACTGATAAAAAAGAAACGCTTCAAGAAGGTAAAGGAAATTCAGAAAAAGCTACACCAGAAAGAAATGAAGGGTACCGTAATATTTTTGTAGAGGAATTAAAAGAAATTTACTTTGCTGAAAAAGCGCTAATTATCTCCATTCCAGTAATGATTAAAAAGGCTGCTACTGATGAATTAGTAGACGCACTCAAAGTACATCTGCAATTTACACAAGATCATATAAAGCGCTTAGAAGATTTTTTTACTTCGATTGGTGAAGCTACTATTATATTAAAATATGAAGCGATGTATGGATTAATTAAGCCCGGAAAATAAAGAAGCTTAATGTTATTCTAAATATTAAAATGAAGAATGCTGTGCGACATCAAAAAAATCGAGAATTAATCTATTGACATAGAATTTTCTGAATTAGGGATTCAAGAATTTGTAAACAAGAAACTCATTCGCATTAGCGGACTTTCAAATCCTTTATAGCTTTGATTAGAACAAAAATAATCAGGAAATTTAATTAGGTAATGCCTTTTCTGGTTTGCCAGGTTGGCGAAACGGCATCAAGAACATAGAGGTTTTCCAACCTTCCGTCTATGACCAACGAATTGGTACACGAGCTTGATAACCGTTAATCAGAACATTTTAAAAAGAATGTTATCTAACTTATTTTTTGATTACAATTTTATTTCTGTGATTCAAATTACATTAATAAAATTGTTTTCAAATTAATGAGTCAAGTATTGTTATTGAATTCAATAGTTTGCATCACTGATTCTAATAAAAAGTGATACATCTAAATTTATTACTGAATACTTAAGAAATCTCGCTTAAAAATAAATTCTACTGACCCGAAGTATGCTGAGACAAGGCTTTATCGTTGGTAATTATCAAAGCGAGTTTTCTGAAAGTATACGCACTAAAATTCACAGAAACTATTAAGCTTGCTTTTGAATAATTTATAAAAGCGTTACTTGAATTATTTATAGGATAAATCCAATAAAAATGATTGTTAAAGCAGGAGTGTTTTTAAATTGTAATTAGCTCATATCATGATTAATACATCATTTTAATTAGTATTTTAAATATGTAAGTCCCTAAATATAATTATCTTTATATCCATTTTTTAATACTAAAAAACCATGAAAACATATGAGTTATTTACACCAAAAAAAGTGGGTTCCATAGCATTAAAAAATCGAATTGTTATGGCACCTATGACAAGATGTAGGGCAATTGGAAATATTCCTAATGAATTAATGGCTAAATATTATAATCAACGTTCCAGTGCCGGTTTAATCATAACCGAAGGTACTTCACCGTCCCCAAATGGTCTTGGATATGCCCGAATTTCTGGTATTTTTAATGCACTACAAGTAGAAGGCTGGGAAAAAATAACGAAGGCCGTTCATAAAAACGGAGGTAAAATAATTGTTCAATTAATGCACTCCGGAAGAATCAGTCATCCGCTCAATATGCCTAAAGATGCTCATATACAGGCTCCTTCTCAAGTAAAAGCAGCCGGGCAAATGTGGACGGATTCCAAAGGGTTGCAAGACTTTGTTGTTCCAAATGAAATGACTTCCCAAGATATTTTGCATGCCAAAACAGAATATATTTCCGCAGCCGAAAATGCTTTATTTGCAGGATTTGACGGTGTAGAATTACATTCGGCTAATGGGTATTTATTAGAAGAATTCCTTTCTCCAGTAAGCAACATCAGAACAGATAATTATGGTGGAAGTATTGAAAACCGATGCCGTTTTGTGATTGAAGTTGCAAGTGCTGTTGCGCAAGCCATTGGAAAAGAAAAAGTAGGCATTCGTTTATCGCCTTATGGAGTAGCGAGTGATATGCCGCATTATCCTGAAATCGATGCCACCTATGATTACTTGTCAAAAGAACTCAATAAACTGGACATCGCATATATTCACCTTGTGGATCATTCCGCAATGGGAGCACCTGCAGTTCCTTTGGAAATTAAAAAATTGATACGTCATAACTTCAAAAACACCTTGATTCTCTGCGGTGGCTATGACAAAGAAAGTGCCGAAGAAGCTATTGAGAGCGGATTAACGGATCTGGTAGCTTTTGCGCGCCCATTTATAAATAATCCGGATTTAGTGGAAAGATTTGAAAACAATTGGCCCTTATCCCAGGATCTTAATATGGATTTATTTTATACTGCTGATGAAAAAGGGTATACTGATTATCCGGTTCATAAAAGTTAATTAAAAGAATAGGCTTGTCTGTTTTTAGAAACTCATTCAAATCAAAGTTAAAATGAAAGATATATCCCAATTGTTAGCTTTATTAGGTGATGAAAAAGACTCTTTGTTAAATCATGTCTGTAAAACAATTTCAAAGGATCAAATTCATTTGCCGAATCCGTCCCATATAGATACTACTTTTTTACAAAGTAATCGAAATGGACAAGCGATTCGGAGTTTGACACAATTGTACCATCAGGGCCGACTTTCGGATACGGGCTATATTTCTATTTTACCCGTGGATCAGGGAATTGAGCATACTGCAGGAAGTTCGTTTGCTCCAAACCCCATTTATTTTGATCCTGAAAATATTGTAAAATTAGCCATTGAAGCGGGTTGTAATGCAGTTGCTTCTACAATGGGCGGACTGGCCATGCTATCGAGAAAATATGCGCATAAAATTCCGTTTGTGGTAAAAATTAATCACAACGAACTGATGACATACCCTAATAAACACGATCAAATTATGTTTGGAAGTGTTCGAGATGCCTGGAACATGGGGGCAGTCGCTGTGGGAGCAACTGTCTATTTTGGTTCTGCAGAATCAAATAGGCAAATTATAGAAATAGCAAAGGCTTTTGAAGAAGCACATAATTTAGGTATGGCGACAATTCTTTGGTGCTATTCCAGAAATGATGGCTTTATAAAAGACGGCATCGATTACAATACTGCGGCTGATATTACCGGCCAAGCCAATTACTTAGGGGGTTCTATTCAGGCGGATATTATTAAACAAAAGTTACCAACCAATAACGGTGGTTTTACTTCGATAAAATTTGCCAAAACAAATCCAGATATGTATACCAAATTAACCAGTGACCATCCTATAGATTTATGCCGATATCAGGTAATAAATTGTTATTCAGGACGTATTGGCATGATTAATTCAGGAGGAGAATCAAAAGGCGAAACCGATTTGGCGGAAGCCATAAAAACAGCGGTGATAAACAAACGCGCTGGTGGAGCCGGAATGATTATGGGAAGAAAAGCTTTTCAGCGTCCCTTTAGCGAAGGCGTAAATCTCATACATGCGGTACAGGAAATTTATCTGGCCAAAGAAGTTTCAATAGCGTAGTTCTCCATTCATTAATACTTCATATTCATATCCTTTTGATTATTGCCAAAATTATAAAGTCTGGCGAAAATCTAGGATAATTACGTTTAAAACATCTGTCTTTAAAAATTTATTCACTGCTAAATACAAACTACAAAAAACAGTTAAAATAATGAATATCAGAATAATATAAAAACTAAAGGGTGTGAATGATGTAACTTATTTTTGTAATTTTATAATACTTTTCGAAAGAAATAAAATGAACTTTGTAAAATAAAATTCTTTTTAATTGTCCTGCGCTGCTTTGATAATTAAAAAACAAAGAATTTGGATGAAATCATTAAAAAAGTATAATAACTTAAATAAAATTATGGAAATTATGAAACCACAAATTGGAATAACAGAAGCACATTTAAAAAATAGCATTGCGATTCTTTCTTCAATTTTAGCAAATGAAATGACTCTTTATGTCAAATTAAGAAAATTCCATTGGAACGTATCAGGAGAAAGTTTTATGGAACTTCATAAATTATTTGAAGGTCAATACAAACAGTTGGAAGAATCAATTGATGAAATTGCGGAACGTGTCAGCAAATTAGGCGGAAAAACTATTGGAACAATGAAAGAGTTTTCAGATTTAACAATAATCAGAGAATCACCAAATCATTATCCTGCTCAAAAAGATATGTTGAGGGAATTATTACAAGATCATGAAATTATTATTCTTCATTTACGAAAAGATGTTGACATAAGTTTTGAAGAAAACATGGATGCAGGAACTGCAGATTTTCTAACAGGTTTGATGGAAGCACACGAAACAATGTCCTGGATATTAAGGAGATATTTAGACTAATTTAAACTAAAAAATTAATTCATAAATAAAATGGAAAAATCAGAAAACGAAGTTTACTTAGCCTCAAATAGTTATTGTAAAGTTGGAAAAATAACTCCCAAAAAATATCTTGAAGAAGATCAATCGACAATAGAAACTGACTTTGAAAAAGAAAACTTTGCCAAATATGATGAAATCGTAAATGGCAAAATGATGTAATTGTTTACTTAATCAAGTTCTCTCTATTTTTTAAATATAAATTAGAACCATTAAAAAACTTTTTTCAAACCTCCCTCCCAGAGCGGTTAATTGAAAACTAGTTTTTAATGGTTCTATTTTTTTTGAAATTTATAATAGGATTATCTAATTTTTTTTTGAATTGAAAACGCAATAATAAAATGTGGGAATGATGTAACTTATTACTGAAGTTCTATAACATTTATCGTTTCCATGTTAGCCATCTTTGCTTTAAATAATAACAACAAATTAAAAGTTGCTTCTTTAGTACAATTGGATGAATTAGTAAATTTAATTAATAAAACTTAGTTACTGAAGGTCATGCAGATAGCAATGGTAGTGATGCATTCAATTTAGAATTATCTCAAAAACATACTGAATGTGTAAAAAAATATTTAATGGAAAAAGATATTGTGGGGTCTAGATTGACAGCAATTGGTTTTGGTGAAAGTAAACCGATAGCGAGTAACAAAACTGCTTTAGGTCGTGCAAAAAATAGAAGAGTAGAGTTGAAAATGAACTACTAAAGATAGTAAGATTAGGTTGGTTTTTTGGGTTTGGTTAAGGGGCTGTTGGTAACAACAGCCTTTTTTTGTGGAGTAACGATAGTTTTTTCAATTATTATTTTAATGAATCACACCATTTGAATTTATTATTTGAATTAATAAACACTCAAATGTCAATTCTAAAATCAGTTCGAATTAAAGTCTAAACAATTCCATAAAAATTCCAATTCTTTTAAATTAATTAATTTACTCATAATTTAAAAACATGTGAATTATATAATCTTTCCATAAAGTTATATAATGATTTTTAGCAATAGATCACTGAACTTTAGAGTATTGTAATTCATTAATTATAATTAGCTGCTAAACCATATAACATCTATTATCATAAAAAAAAATCAATATGAAAACAACAAAAAAATTAGGTATCTGGATGGATCATTCCATTGCTCATTTAATGGAATTTACATCAAAACACTTTGAAATAGAAACCATTGAATCAAAGTTTACAAATCAACTGAAAAACAAAAGTTTAGCAAAGAGCAAAAGTTTGATGCATAATAAACAGAAGCAACAACTTTCTGATTATTACAAAAAGATAGGTGAAGCGATAAAAAATTATAAACGTGTAATTCTCTTTGGTCCTACTGATGCAAAAGTGGAGCTGTTTGATATTTTGAGTGAAGATGAACGTTTTTTAAAAATTAAATTCGAAATTAAAAATACTGATAAAATGACGGAAAATCAACAACATGATTTTGTTAGAGAGTATTTTTCAAGGGCCTAATTTCATTTTCACAAAATCACTTTTAAACATAAATAATTTTAAATAATAAAAAAAAATGCAAACAAGAACCATAGGAATCGTAATGACAATAATAGGAGTACTTATGTTGCTATACAATAGCTTCAATCTTGTAACTACTGAAAAAGTAGTTGACTTAGGTCCAATCCAAATAAATAAAGAAGTAAATCATCCATTAGAATGGTCTCCAATTATAGGCATCGTACTCGCTGTAGGAGGTGTTGTTTTGATTGTTATTGGCAATAAAAAAAGCGTTTAACTATTCTAAAAAACTGTGAATATTATAATTTCTTTATAAAGTTATGTAACACTTTTTATTTTCTATCTTCTCACCTTTACTATGTTTTAATTAGAATGCATAAAATTGGTAATCAATAATTTAAAAATAAAAAAAATGAATATAGATAAATCAATTGAAGTGTTAAATACACTCATCAAAATTAATAACGATAGAATCGAAGGGTATAAAACTGCTTCAAAAGCGACAGAAAAATATAGCTTAAAAAACATGTTTTTTGAATTTCAACAAACCAGTCAAAAATGCAAATCAGAACTTATAAAGGAAATTAAAAAATTAGGAGGAATTCCAAAAGAAGCAATTAAAATTAATGGGTTTTTCTTTAAGTTTTGGATTAATCTAAAGACTGCATTTATTTGTAAAGATTGTAAGGACATAATTAATTCATGTGAGTCTAATGAAAACAGAGCCGAAGAACACTATAATAATGTATTAATTCATAATCTTGAAAATCTAAATTTTGAACAACAGATTATGTTAAGAAAGCAATACCTATTAATCAATATAGACAATAATAAAATAAGAGTTTTAAGAGATGTATTAATAAAAAATAAACATTTCTATTAAACATTATTTAAATTAAGGAATAGTCATCTTTTGAAAGTATAGCACTCTAAATAAGCAAAATACATATTGTTTTTTTAAGTGTTGAAGATTCTGAAGATACTTTCTAGGGCTTTATTGTCGTCTAATAGAAATCATTGGTTTAAGAAACCAAGATTGAATCCTACCTCCTACACACCTCCTCTTGCGTTCGGCAATCTGGAAATTATTAAAATTAGAAATGTGATTTTATTCTACTCATAAAATCAAATAAATTATAAAATCTATCAACCGCATACAATTCATTAATCTCAATTAAAATATACTATTTTGATTATTTATTTAAAAAATATTTTTAACGATGTTGGTAAAGTAACGCTGTTTACAACACAGTTTTTTCGCGAAGTCTTTACACCCCCATATGAAATAAAAGAGTTTATTAAACAATGCTATATAATTGGTTATAAATCTCTGCCTTTAGTAACTATTACTGGTTTTATAATGGGATTAGTACTTACACTCCAATCGAGACCAACATTGGCAAAATTTGGTGCAGAATCTTGGTTACCTGGTATGGTTGCGCTCTCGCTAATAAGAGAAATTGCGCCCGTGATTACAGCCTTAATTTGTGCCGGGAAAATTTCTTCCGGAATTGGTGCAGAGTTAGGTTCGATGAAAGTGACAGAACAAATTGATGCTATGGAAGTTGCAGCTATAAATCCTTATAAATACCTTGTAGTTACACGGATTTTGGCCACTACAATCATGGTTCCTATTTTAGTGATATTCGCAGATGGTATTGGAATGTATGGTGGGTATATGGGTGTTAATATGCACAGTGATGTTACCCCTTTTCGTTACACTTCCCAAGTTCTGGAATCAATTACATTTTTGGATATTTTTCCAGCGACTATTAAAACTTTTTTCTTTGGTTTTTTTATTGGAATGATCGGTTGTTATAAGGGTTATACAGCAGCAAATGGAACAGAAAGCGTGGGTAAAGCAGCCAATTCAGCAGTAGTAACAGCTTCACTGACTATATTTATCATAGACATGATTGCGGTTCAACTAACTGATTTATTCTTCTAAAAATGATACAAGAAAAAACAAATATAGATTCTCAGACAGCAACTAACAAAAATGTTCCCATAATAGAAATAAAGGATTTGTATAAATCTTTTGGGAAAAATGAGGTGCTGAAAGGAATTAATCTTTCCGTAAATAAAGGAGAAAACTTAGTGATTTTAGGAAGATCTGGATCAGGCAAATCAATAACCATAAAGTGTTTAGTGGGATTGGTAGTTGCAGATAAGGGAGAAATAAAGGTATTTGATACCGACATCACAAAAATAGATACTAACGAACTCAATGAGATTCGGATAAGGATTGGATTTCTTTTTCAAAATGCGGCTTTATATGATTCGATGAGCGTTCGGGAAAATCTTGGTTTTACTTTAAAACGGCATGTAAAGGGTTTATCTCCTAAAGAGTTAGAGCTTGAAATTAGAGAAGTATTAGAGAATGTAGGATTAGCGGATGCTATTGATAAAATGCCTTCTGAACTATCAGGCGGAATGCGAAAAAGAATTGGACTTGCAAGAACACTGATTCTAAAACCTGAAATAGTATTGTATGATGAACCTACAACAGGATTGGACACAATAACTTCCAGAGAAATAAGTGAATTACTAATCGACATTCAGAAAAAAAACAAAACAACTTCTATTATAATTACGCACGATATGGCTTGTGCAAAATACACCAGCGATCGATTAATGATTCTAAAAGATGGTGTAATTCACGCTGAGGGCAGTTATGAAGAACTTGAGAAAAGTGACGACGAATGGGTACGTTCTTTTTTTAGTTAATAAAAAATAAATTAAAAAAATAAATTAAAAGTTATGAATAAAGAATCTGGGTTCCAATGGAAATTGGGAATGTTTGTTATAATTGGATTGGTACTTTTTGTCTCTGCTTTATATTTTGTTGGAAAACAAAAAAATCTATTTGGTTCAACGTTTCATTTAAAATCAAACTTTAAATCCGTAAGCGGTCTTGAAGTAGGTAATAATGTACGCTTTTCGGGTATCAATATAGGAACGGTAAGCGAAATAGAATTAGTTACAGATTCATCTGTGGTAGTGAAATTATTGATAAAAGAGAAGGTACGAAAGTTTATTAAAACTGATGCTATAGCCAGTATTGGTTCGGATGGATTAATGGGGGATAAAGTATTAACTATCTATGCTGGTGCTAACTCTAAGCAAATGGTAAAAGACAATGACATAATTGCCTCGAGAAAAGCTATAGATATGGAAGACGTTATGAGCAGTGTGAAAACCAGTGTAGATAATGCCGGAATTATTACAACCGAACTTGCAAAATTTAGTTCCAATATGAACAGTGGAAATGGTATGGTATCTAAATTGATGACGGACAAAGAGTTTGCTAACAGTATAACACAAACGCTTGCGAACTTAGAAAGCAGTTCAAATGAATTTGCCAATTTCACTACTAAAATGAATAGTGGAAAAGGTGCTTTATCCAAATTAGTTACTGATGAAAAAATGGGGCGAACGATTGATTCAACCTTAACAAATGTCAAAACAGGAACAGAGGGACTTAATGAAGTTATAGAGGCTGCTAAACATAATTTTCTATTAAGAGGCTATTTCAATAAAAAGAAAAAAGAGGGAAATAAAAAACTGGAGGAATTAGATCGACAGGAAGAATTAGAAATGAAAAAGGAATTAAAAATTGTTGATGAAAATGAAGTGACAAAATAATTTAATTTTAAAAAGTTCGCTGGCAATTAAACATTCAAAACTAAAAGTATCGTTAAAAAATATTACAAAGGATGCATTCTAATTTATTGCAGCTTAAAAAGAAAATTAGAACTTTTACCGAAATAGGAAAATCTATAGTTTAAGAAAATACTTATTTTTCAAACTTTCAAAGAGTGAATCCTACAACTTTATACTAAAATTCTATAACACTTCGCTTTCAAGTTGGTACTATCTTTACTTAGTTAAGAAAATGTTTTATAAACTTAAAAAAAAATGAAAATGAAAAAAATGAAAATTATTCTGTCTTTCATCATGCTTGGATTATTAATAAATTCATGTAACAGTGATGATACAAAATCCAGTTATCCTTATGCTGTACGATTGACTGATGCACCAGGCCCATATGATGAAGTAAATGTTGACATACAAGGTGTAGAAATAACTGGCGAAGGAGGAGAAACTGTTTCACTAAATGTAAAAAAAGGTATTTATAACCTACTTGATTTTTCTAACGGAGTTGATACTCTAATTGCTACTGATTCATTAGAAGTATCCAAAGTGGGACAAATAAGACTTATATTAGGAACAAACAATACGGTTGTCCTTAATAATGTAAGTTATCCTTTGAGCACTCCAAGTGCTGAGCAAAGCGGATTAAAACTTCAAGTTCATCAAACGCTTCAACAAGGTATCTTGTATAGTGTTCTTCTTGATTTTGATGCAAACAAATCTATTGTTAGTACAGGCAATGGGACTTATAAATTGAAACCGGTTATCAGAACAATAGAAACCGCAATAAGTGGTTCTATAAAAGGTAAAATTACTCCAATAGGTACAATGGCGGTAGTTGAAGCAACTTCAGCCACAGCTCTATCCTATTCAACAAATGTAAATGAGAATGGCGAATTTTTAGTTATGGGACTTCCTCCTGGAACCTATAGCATAACCATTACTCCTGCTTTACCTTTTGTCGCTGCTACCAAAACTGATATTATTGTAACAGCAGGTGCAACAGCTGACATAGGAACTATAATACTGTTATAAAAGCAATTACAGGTTACATTTAAATTGACACTCCATTTTCAAATGGAAATCGAGTGTCAATTTTAACAAGAAAATAAAATTTTAAATCATTAAAAGCATCATTAATATTCGATGCTTTTAATGATTTAATTTTTTTAGGATTCGAATAAAAATACTTCTCTAAATAACTAAAATTTCAATTTATTATGGAAACTGAAAAAGAACTTAATGATGCTATTCTAAAAATGACTTTGAAAATTCAAAATGAATATCCTGAATTATCAAAATATTTAATTGAAATGCCTGTGACTATTCCTGATATCATTAATCCTAAAATAAATATTAAAACGCTGAAAGATTATTATGAATCTTTGAATTCAATACTAAAAGAATATGTTCCAAATCATATTGACATAAAAGATAAATAATTTGGAGCCATTATTTATGAAATTATATTTTTAAGTTTAGTTATTATCCAAAAATCATTTAACCAATTTTCCGCTTAACTGGTAATTATGCCTTAAAACAGCCAACAATACCTAATAAATTCAGAAATAAAACCGGAACGAAAAACAATAGAGCTTTCTATAAAAACAGAGAATTTGATGAAAATATTTTATTTATCATTTTTCCAAAAACAATAAATTTTTCTTAAATAATCCTGAAAGAAAAATCACAATATTTAATAATTGAAATACCGATTCCTATTTAATTATTATCCAATTTTAAGTCTCGTTTCTGAAATAAATATGTGAATAATATAAGTCTTATCTAAAATTCTATAAGTCATTTTATCGCCTATTCTCGCATCTTTGTAGTGTTACGAATATTTTTTTGTGACTTAAATAAAATTGAAATGAATACTATAGAACTTGAAGGAAATTGGGAAGAGCAAAAAGGAAAATTAAAACAAAAATTCGCAGCTTTAACTGAAAATGATTTACTTTTTAAAGAAGGTATGAAAGAGGAAATGATTGGAAAACTTCAAATAAAATTAAGTAAAACCAAGGAGGAATTACTTAAAATTATTAAATCCCTTTAAATAATTGCATTTTAATATTTCCTATTATTTGCAACTATTTCTATCTCATTGATCTTAGGTTAATACCGTTAAATAATTCAACCTAGCATAACTAAATTGTTCTAGGCTGAATTATAAAATGGTAAAAGAAAAAGCTTTTTCAATCACTTCAAAAAAATTAAACTTAAAATTATTCCAAATGAAGAAAACAATTTATACTCTTGCTCTAACAACATTTATGGCAGGATCGGTACTAGTGGGATGTCAGACTTCTACAAAAAAAGAACAGGAAGCTAAAGATAAAGTAGCTGATGCTCGAGGAGATGTGCAAGAAGCCAAAGAAGAATTGATGGAAGCAAGAAAAGAAGCAACTGCAGAAGAATGGCAAACATTCAAAAACGAAACTGCTGCAAAAGTCAATGAAAATGAAATTAGAATAGCGGAGTTGAAAGCCAAGATGAAAAAAACCGGGAATTCAATTGATGCGATGTATGCAAAAAAAATTGAGGAACTGGAACAAAAAAACAACGATATTGAAGCTAAAGTTGAAACCTATAAAAATGATAGAAGCAGTGATTGGGAATCATTTAAACGCGAATACAATCATGATATGAGTGAACTGGGTAAGGCTTTAAAAGACATGACGGTTGACAATAAAAATTAATACAAAAAAGAAATAATTTTTAAAAAGGCGAGTTTTTTTAACTCGCCTTTTTTTGTTCAAATTATTCCTGAATAGTATAAAACAAACTTTTAAGAAACCCCGTGATTACTAAAAGGTGTGAATAATATAAATTTTATAAAAAGTATTGTAACACTTTTCTTCTTTATCATTCTCAACTTTGTAAGTATCAAATTTACAATAAATTAAATCTAATGAAAACAGATATGAAAAATTCAAAAACACTGATTTACGCTTCCTTAGTATTAACTTTTATGGCTTTTACCAGTTCCAAAGCGCAAGAAAACGAAACAAAAACAGGTATAAAAGGTGGAGTAAATTTCTCTAACCTATACACTGACGATGTTGATGACAATGATGTGTTAACTGGATTTAACGTGGGCTTTTATGCTAAATTACCTATTGCAGATAATATCGCTTTACAACCTGAGATTTCTTACACTGGAAAAGGAGCCGAACTAGTTTACAATAACGCCTTTGTAAGTGGAACTGCACAATTTAAATTAGATTATATTGAAGTGCCGCTTTTATTAGTGGTAAATGTTACCAAGAATTTCAATATTCATGCTGGACCTTATGCTGCTTATTTGATTAGTGGTAAAACGACTAATAAATCAGATGATGGTAGTTATAACTTCGAAGACAATATTGACACAGATGATTTCAACAGATTTGATGCAGGCCTTGCAGGAGGTGTTGGTCTAGATTTAGAGCCGGTTAGTTTTGGAGTACGTTACAATTATGGATTGACTAAAATTGGAAAAGATGATTCAGCAAATAACTTTACTTCTCCAGATGCTAAAAACAGTGTCTTGAGTTTCTATGCTGCATTTTCATTTTAATCAAATTGAAAACAACAGAATAAATTTTTAATATTAAGTTAATTTTTATATCATAAAATACTGTAAAACAGTACTATATAATTTATTTTTATAACTTTACTAAACAAAAAATTTAACTTATTAATCATTAAAAATAGAAATCATAAGTAACCTTCTTTACACCATCGCAGTTATTTTAGTCCTCTTTTGGGCAATTGGTTTCTTTGCATACAGTGCAGGATCAATTATTCATATTCTTCTTGTCATTGCAGTTATAGCAATCCTATTTAAACTTATACAGGATAGAAAAACATAATCAATCGTTATTATAAAAATATACGACAACAAATAAAATTTAAATCATTAAAAATAGAAATCATGGGAAATCTTCTTTACACCATCGCAGTTATTTTAGTAATCTTTTGGGCAATTGGATTCTTTGCATTTAGCTTAGGATCAATTATTCACGTACTTCTTGTTATTGCAGTTATAGCAATACTATTAAGACTTATACAGGGTAGAGGTATTTAATCAAAATAAATTATAATAATAAAATCAATAATTATGAAAACTGATAAAATAGTATTAGGAGTTTTAGGTGGTCTTGCAGTAGGTGCAATATTAGGAATTATGTTAGCTCCAGATAAAGGCGAGAAAACGAGAAAAAAAATTATGGATAAAAGTAATGACTATGCCGATGAGTTAAAAGACAAATTGGATACATTATTAGGTACCATAAATAAAAAATATGAAAAAATTTGGAATGAAGGTGAAACTTTAATTGCTGGAGGAAAATCAAAATTTTACGATGCAAAAAATGAAGGTGAAAATCTTATTGCGGAAGGAAAATCAAAATTTTATGATGCAAAAAACGAAATTAAAAATACAAATATCTAATGAGATACTTAAATATTAAAAATTTCAATTAAAAATTAAATCATGGACAACTTTACAGCATCAATAGAAACGCTTTTTGAAAAAGCAGAAGATTATACAAGAACAACCGCAGAATTGGTTAAGCTAAATGCAATTGACAAATCAGCGGATGTCATGTCTTCTTTGCTCTCAAGATTAACTGTTGCTATTGTTGCTGTTATGTTTGTTCTACTTGTAAATATTGGACTTTCCTTATGGATAGGTGAATTATTAGGGAAATCCTATTTTGGCTTTTTTATAGTAGCCAGTGTTTATTTATTAATTTCAATTATACTATATACTTTTAAAGATAAATGGATTAAAATTCCTATCAGTAACTTCATTATAACTAAACTGCTTAAAAAGAAATAGTATGGAAAAGATAAACCAAACAGATTTACTAGATGAAACTATCCTATATTTAGAAAATAAGCAGGCTTTAGAATTATACGCTTTAAAGGAACAGTTTGAGTTAACGTATGAAAGTTTAAAGCTTTTAAACCTTATCAAAAGTGCTTTTACTGAAATGACTACTTCACCGAATATAAAAGGGAACTTAATTAATAATGCAATTGGGATGGCAACGGGATACTTTACAAAAAAAGCTTTAGTAGGATCAACCCATAATCCAATAAAAAAAATATTAGGTACACTATTACAATTCGTTATAACTAATATTGCTACAAAACATTCTGATACTTTAAAATCTTAAAAATTCACTTACAAATTGAATTCTGATTATAAATTATTTAGTTTATCTTTATAACCAGACGGAAAACTATTAATTACTTTATACTTCAAAAAAATTAATAGACTTACACAATTAAAGCCGAAAGTCTTTTTATAAGTTCGCATTATTTTTTCTTAAAAAACTTTGAATTAAACGGAAATGAACACGAGAATAAAAAAGGAAGAGTTAATAATTACGAATAAGGAACTTGTTTTTCAAAACGAAGAGAAAGAAAAACGAGCTGCTGAACTAATTATTGCTAGTACTGAACTTGCCTTTCAAAACGACGAAAAAGAAAAAAGAGCTGCTGAACTAATTGTTGCTAATACTGAACTTGCCTTTCAAAACGACGAAAAAGAAAAAAGAGCTGCTGAATTAATTATTGCTAACACGGAACTTGCTTTTCAAAACGAAGAGAAAGAAAAACGAGCTGCTGAACTAATTATTGCGAATACGGAACTTGCCTTTCAAAACGATGAAAAAGAAAAACGAGCCGCCGAACTAATTATTGCTAACACGGAACTTGCCTTTCAAAACGACGAAAAAGAAAAACGAGCTGCTGAACTAATTATTGCAAACACGGAACTTGCTTTTCAAAACATAGAGAAAGAAAAACGAGCCGCTGAATTAATTATCGCCAATAATGAACTCGCTTTTCAAAACGACGAAAAAGAAAAAAGAGCTATTGAATTGATTATTGCTAATCGAGAACTTGCTTTTCAAAATGATGAAAAAGAAAAACGAGCTGCAGAATTAATTATCGCTAATAAGGAACTTGTTTTTCAAAACGAAGAAAAAGAGAAAAGAGCTGCAGAATTGATTATTGCTAATCGAGAACTTGCTTTTCAAAACCTGGAGAAAGAAGAACGTGCTAAAGAACTAGATACTGCAAATAAAAAACTTGCTTTTAAAAACCAAGAAAGAAGAATTCAGACAGCAGAACTAAACATTGCTAACAGAGAACTTCTTTTTCAAAATAAACCACTATGGACTGAAAGTCCATAGATTTGGTTGGCAGACTTAAAGTCTGCACGGTTATAACACTTATTTATTAGCCACAAATTACGCAAATTAACACGAATTAATTTACGAAAATTCGTCCAATTCGTGACTAAAACATTTTTAGAAGCTAAAGCGAAATGCACTAAAGTACATAGTTTTAACTATTTTTGGGACCAATAAAGAAAAAGAAAAACGGGCAGCTGAGTTAATAACAACTAACTTAGAGCTTAAAAGAGCCGAAGAATATCAAAAAGAATATATAAAAGGATTAGAGGAAATGATGTTTATGACCTCACACAAAGTCAGACAGCCCATAGCTAATATTTTAGGTTTATCTTATTTACTTGATCAGACAATAAATTCACCTGATGAACATATCCAATTCTTAAATCACATAAAACAATCGGCTTTGATGCTCGATTCTTTCACAAAAGAACTAACCCTATTTATTTCCCATTTGGAACAAAAAGGAAAAAATAAAAAATATGCTTAACTAAAATCATTTTGGGCATTTAATTTTTAAAATTATGACTATCCGTAATGCGGACTAAAATCATTTCGAATACAATTTTCGTCGTTTGTACATTTATAAAGCATAAATATTAGCCCACAGATTGTACAGATTATACCGATTTACACGGATTTTTTTACTTGGTGAATCAAACTGTTATTTAAATCTGTGCAAAATCCGTTCAATCCGTGTTATCTGTGTGCCATACTTTATCCTTTGGAACATATTGCGGACTGTCATATTTAAAATAATAATACAATAAAATCGAGAATTAGAAATCTCGATTTTTTTTTGTTACAATCCAAAAAATGAATTCCATTTTTAAGGTAACTATTTTAGATATTTAAACACCATTTCATTTATAACTTCAATTTTAAGATTAGACCTTTTTCTTAAAAAAATTACTACTACAATTCATTTCTATACAAACTTTTTTTGTCTATTTCAGCCTTTTTTAAAGAACAATTTAAGTACTGTAACACAATGTTAACATAATAAAAACAAACAAGTTATTGATTTTTAACTATATACATAAAGCATTAACGTTTTAGATGTGTGAATATTACAACTTAAATTTTTAATTGTGTAATACTTTAAATCCATAACTAATCAATCTTTGTTGTATAAAATACTTAACCTCTAAAATCAATAAAATGAAAGCTAAAAATTTACTATTAACCTTTGCAATACTGATTATTGCATTAATTTCAAGTTGTGCAGAAGACGATTTCGTAGAGACAGTAGGCGTTTGCCCTATTGTAGAATCTACAATTCCTGCAAATGGCGCTTTAGGCATTCCATTTAATCAGATAATCTCTGCAACTTTCAATGAAGCAGTAAATCCATCAACGATTAACCCATCTACTTTTATTATTACAGAAGCTGATGGAACTGCTGTTACCGGTACTGTCACGTATAGTGGGACAACAGCTACCTTTACTCCAGCAAGTCCTCTTAGTCCTAATACAACTTATACTGCTAGAATTACAACAGGAGTTAAAGATGTAATGGGTAATGCGCTTCAAACAGATTATGTTTGGACATTTGCTACCGGGATGATTATTGTTCCTGTCGTGATTACTACAGATCCAACAAATAATGAAATAAACGTAGCTCTTAATAAAATAATTACTGCAACATTCAGTGTACCAATGGATCCTTTGACAATAAACAATTCAACATTTACTGTAAAACAAGGAACAAACACGATTGCCGGAGTAATTACTTATACTGGATCAACAGTATCTTTTACACCAACAAATCCATTAACCACTAATACTGTTTATACCGTTACTTTAACAACAGGTGCTAAAAGTTTACAAGGAACACCATTAGCTACTAATCATGTATGGAGTTTTACTACAGTGCCTGCACCAACAGTTACTGCTACAGATCCGCTTAATAATGCTATAGCAGTTGATTTAAACAAAACAGTTACAGCTAACTTTAGCTTAGCAATGGATCCTTTGACTATAAATACAACTACTTTTACTTTGAAACAAGGTACTACAATAATTCCGGGTGTTGTTACTTATACCGGTGGCAATACTGCTTCATTTAACCCGGTAAATTCACTTGATCCAGGACTTGTTTATACAGCTACCATTACAACTGGTGCTAAAAGTGCAGCAGGTATTCCATTAGCGAATAACTATGTTTGGAATTTTACCACAGCAAATGTAGCTACTCCATCCCCAATAATTACAAGCGGTTTGTTTTTTGGAGTTTTTGGAGGAAATGCCGGAATAACCAATCAAGGATTATTAACTGTGGTTAACGGTGCAATCGGTACAACCGCCGCTTCCACTTTAGTAACAGGTTTTACAGATGGTACAAGTGGAGATGTTTATACCGTAACCCCATTAAATAATGGAGTTGTAACTGATGGAATATTTACAGATGCACCTGCACCAGGAAATGCTACTAAAGCAGCAACTGCATTAGCTGGATTGAATGCAGCGAGAGATCTTTATAACAGTATTTCTCCAGCTTCAATGCCAGGTGGCGTTGCTAATCCGGGTGCTGGTGAATTAGGTGGATTAACGTTAGCTCCTGGTATTTATACAGCCTCTAGCTCTTTTAGCATAACTAACGGAAATCTTACTTTAAATGCGAATGGTGATCCCAATGCAAAATGGTACTTTCAAGCACCTTCGACTTTAACAGTAGGTGATTCAATGCCAAGTAGTGTTACATTTTTAAACGGTGTTGGTAATCCTAATAATGTTTATTGGTATGTTGGTACAGCAGCTGTTATTAACTACGCCGGTGGTGGAGTTATGGTTGGAAACATTATCGCCAATTCTGGAGTGACTTTGTCTTCTCCTGCCAATAGTACAAATCCTTTTTTAACGGTACTAAATGGTAGAGCGATTTCTCTAGTGGCTTCAGTTACTATGGTAAATACAACTATTAATGTACCTAATAACTAGGTATTTGATACTAAAGGTTTTTACAGCCAAACAATTTTATCCCGTCTTAGGACGGGAATTATTTAAAAAATGAAACAATCAAAATAAAAAAACATGGACAATATAAATAATTTAAAAAAGGGATTACGCAATTCTTGGTCCCTTAATAACTTACCTATCAAAGGACTTTTAGTAGTCTCATTGACATGGTTAAGCGTTCAAACACCAGTTCAGGCACAACAAACACTAGAAGTTAAATATGCGAAACCTTCTTGGTACTTTGGTGTTGCTGGTGGAGCCAATTTCAATTTTTACGAGGGTTCTACTCATCAGTTGAATGCTGGTTTTACGCCTCCGGCTACGTTTCATGAGGGAGATGGTGTTGGACTTTTCATTGCACCACTTTTAGAATATCGTCCTGCTGATTCAAGATGGGGCGTTATGCTTCAAGCTGGATATGATAGCCGTAAAGGTTCTTTTGACCAAGTAAAAACGGCATGTGATTGTCCAGCAGATTTATCTACTGATTTAAGTTACATTACGGTGGAACCAAGCGTGCGCTTTGCTCCTTTCAAATCTAATTTCTATCTTTATGGAGGTCCACGTTTGGCTTTCAACTTAGATAAATCGTTTACCTATCAATTAGGCATCAATCCGGCATTTCCGGATCAGGCACCTAGTCCTGCTGTAACTGGCGAATTTAATGAGATTGAGAAAACTATTTTATCAATGCAAATTGGAGCTGGCTATGATATTCCGCTTTCTTCAGATAGTAACAAGACACAGTTTGTATTATCTCCTTTTGTTTCTTTTCAACCTTATTTTGGTCAAAATCCACGTTCAACAGAAACATGGAATATAACTACAATTAGAGCGGGAGTTGCACTTAAACTTGGACAAGGGCGCAACATTCAAGAATCTACAGATGTTTTACCAGATCGCGAAGTTCAATTTTCTGTAAATTCTCCTGCTAATATTCCTGGAGAAAGAAGAATGAGTGAAATATTCCCACTTAGAAACTATGTGTTTTTCAATACTGAATCAACTGAAATCCCAAATCGTTATGTTTTATTAACGAAAGATCAGGTTAAAGATTTCAAAGAAGATCAATTGGAAGTATTTGTTCCAAAAAACTTGTCGGATCGTTCAAAACGTCAAATGATTGTTTATTATAATGTACTAAACATCCTTGGAGACCGTATGCAAAAAAATCCTTCTTCAACGATTACTTTGGTAGGTTCATCAAAGAAAGGTCCTGCAGATGGTCTTGCAATGGCAGAATCAATCAAAACCTATTTGGTAAATGTATTTGTCATAAATCCTTCTAGAATTACAACAAAAGGTCAAAACAAACCAAATATCCCATCTGAACAACCAGGTGCAACATTAGAATTAGAATTGCTACGTGAAGGAGATCGTAGAGTTTCTATCGAAAGTGCTTCTCCAGATTTATTGATGGAATTTCAAAGTGGTCCTGATGCCCAATTGAAACCAGTACAAATTGTTCCTCTACAAGAAGCCCCTGTTGAAAGTTATGTTACCTTCAATAATAAAGGAGCTGGTGAAGCATTATCTTCATGGTCATTACAAATAGCTGACGAACAAGGAAAAGTACAGTCTTTTGGACCTTATACTCAGGAAGAAGTTAGTATTCCTGGAAAATCAATTTTAGGCAGCCGTCCGGAAGGTGATTACAAAGTGAAAATGATTGGTCAAACTAAAAGTGGTAAAATTATAGAAAAAGAAACTTCGGTACATATGGTACTTTGGACTCCTACAAAAATGGAAGAAGGTCTGAGATACAGTATTATTTATGAATTTAATAAATCTAAAGCGATTACCATCTATGAAAAGTACCTCACTGATGTAGTAACACCAAAAATTCCTGTTGGTGCGACAGTTATTATTCATGGCCATACGGATATTATTGGTGAAGAAGTTCACAATCAAGATTTATCACTTGCTCGTGCAAACGATGTGAAAAGCATTCTTCAAAGTGGGTTATCTAAAACGGGTAGAAACGACGTAAAATTTGAAGTACTCGGATACGGTGAGGATGAAAACAAATCTCCTTTTGAAAACAAAACTCCAGAAGAACGTTTTTACAATCGTACAGTAGTAATTGATATTATTCCTGCTGCTAAATAAGTCAAAATAACAGAGAATACATTTTTATAAATTACAAAAGAGGATAGAAACTTAAAAGTCTATCCTCTTTTTTTGTTTAAAATTTAAAATCTATAGTCAAAGCAAATCGATGAATCACAACCAATCAACACCATTGATTTGTCCAAATTAGAAATGAACCGCATCTATTTTTTTTTACATTAGTATTTTAAAACCTAAATTTTAACAAAAAAATTATTATTTTTACTATTCACTTTATGCATATATGACCCCAAACAAACAAAATCTTATCAAATTCTATTCTGCTTTTGCCAATGCTGATGCTTCAACAATGTGTGAATATTATCATCCAACGATTCAGTTTCGTGATCCTGTATTTGGTTTATTAAAAGAAAATGATGTTTGTCAAATGTGGAAAATGCTGATGGAAAAAAGCAAAGGAAATATAAAAATTGAATTCTCAGATATAAAAGCAGATGAATATCTTGGTTCTGTCAGATGGATAGCAACTTACAACTTTAGTAAAACCAATAGAAAAGTGGTAAACGTTATTCATGCGCAATTTCAGTTTAAGGATGGGCTAATTATCAAGCATACTGATGATTTTGATATCTGGAAATGGTCCAAGCAGGCATTAGGAATTCCGGGGTATTTATTTGGATGGACAGGTTATTTTCAAAACAAAATACACCAAAAAGCACTTCTTTCATTGAAGAAGTATAAAGAAACGAAACATGCTAATTGAAACTTTAAAATCGCTATTCAACAGAGATTTAAAACAGCTTAAAGCAGAAATGGAGCTCTACCAAAATGAAAGTCAAATTTGGCACATTCAAAAAGGGATAGCTAATTCAGCCGGGAATCTTTGCTTGCATTTGGTTGGGAATCTTAATACCTATATTGGAGCCGAATTTGGAAAAACCGGTTATATCAGAAACAGAGCGCTCGAATTTTCACAAAAAGATATTCCGAGAGCAGAATTAATAAACAAAATCGAAGCAACCATTGTTGTCGTTAACAATGCACTTAATAACGTATCGGAAGAAGAATTAAAAATGGAGTTTCCTCTTTTAGTTTTTGAAACCAAGACTTCAACTGAGTTTATGCTCATTCATTTAACCACTCACCTGGCCTATCATCTGGGACAAATCAATTACCACAGGCGTTTATTAGACTCCTGAAAATTTGCCTTAACAAACAATTTACACCTACACTATTCGTTTTGATTAATACTTTAATCGCAACTAATTTTTAGAATAAAAAAGTTAAAGAGGGACAAGGAATAACGGTTACAATATAAATTTGTATGATACAATCTTCTAAAACACCCGTTCCATTTCAATCAAACAGAAAATATTCTGTTTTAGAAATTCTTCAGCTCATCATACTGGCCTCTTTGATTCTGTACTTTGGTAAAACACTATTTATTCCGTTAAGCTTTTCATTACTCATTAGCTTTATTCTGTATCCCATATGTAAATGGATGCAAACAAAGGGAATTAACAAAGGAATTGCAATTATTATTTCCATTTTAGGAGTAACCGTTTTGGTGGGAGCGGTAATTTATCTATTATTCGCACAGTTTTCAGAGTTTCTTCAGGAATGGCAATCTTTGAGAGCTAAACTTACAGAAACGATAAATCAATTGAGTACTTTCCTATCCGAAAGATTTGACATCAGCCTTGAAAAACAATCGGAATTCATCAAAAATACGCTCAATAACTCTGGTTCAGAAGCTTTTTCCTTGCTGCGAAATACCGCATATTCCGTATCAGAGTCTCTATTTTACCTATTAATGATTCCTGTTTTTTCAGCGCTGATTCTATTCCATCGCCAGATGTTATCGAATGCGTTGTATGAACTTTTTCCACCAGAAAGAAAAAGCACCATTCACGAAATCCTTATTGAAACCATTCATGCCTATTACAATTTCATCAAAGGAATGTTAGTGGTATATTTAATAGTTGGACTTTTAAACAGCATTGGACTGCTGATTATCGGGGTACCACACCCATTTCTGTTTGGTTTTATAGCCTCAATTCTAACATTTATACCTTACGTGGGAATAATGATTTCATCACTCTTACCCATTGCAGTTTCCTGGATAACGTATAATTCGATTTGGTACCCATTAGGTGTTATAATAGTCTTTTCTATTGTACAAGTACTCGAAGCCTATATCATATTTCCTTTTGCGGTGGGAAGCCGTTTGAAAATAAATACACTTGTCATCATTATTGTGGTAATTGTAGGAGGCATTTTATGGGGTGCTGCAGGAATGATATTGTTTATCCCGTTCATTAGTATCATAAAACTGATTGCCGACCGTACACCAAGTTTAAAGACATTATCCGTTTTACTGGGAGATGGCGAACAAAAGAAAGTTACGAAATAATTTACATTAAAAGACCAAAATCAAACTTCCAATCCAACGCTGTTTTATACCATAATTGCCCCTGTAAAACCTCCAATGGGCAGTCAAAATTATTCGTATAAAGCGCTCCGGTTCCTAATCCCTGTGGCATTGAATTGTGCTGTAAAAAGGTCCATTGTGCGATGGCATTTAGCCCAATATTACTCTCCAAAGCTGAGGTAATCCACCATCCAATTTTATGCTTTTCAGCCAATGAAATCCACTCTTGGGTTCCTCGAAAACCGCCTACAAAACTAGGCTTCAAAATGATGTATTGCGGTTTGATTTTCTCCAATAACAACTCTTTTTCTACCCGTGTAAATACACCGATTAGCTCTTCATCCAAAGCAATAGGAAAAGGAGTAATTTTACACAGCTCTGCCATACTGTCAGTATGATTTTTTTGTATCGGCTGCTCTATACTATGTAATTTAAATTCAGATAGTTGTATTAATTTATATAAAGCTAAATTTTCATCAAAAGCACCATTCGCATCGACACGAATTTCAACTTGTTCCGGAGTGAAATGTTCCCGAATAAACCGAAGCAACTGCAGTTCTTTATCGAAATCTATCGCTCCTATTTTGAGTTTTATGCAACGAAAACCATCTGCTAATTTTTCCTCGATTTGTTGCTTCATAAACGACTCCTCACCCATCCAAACTAAACCGTTTATAGGGATGGATTTTGTACCATTTGTAAAGTTCGAAGGAAAGAGTAAAAAAGGAGTTTCACTAGCCAAAGATTGGAACGCCATTTCCACTCCAAATTGTATCGAAGGAAACTCCAATAACGCTTCCCAAAGCCAGTCTTTCCCCAAGTGAATATTGTCACAAGTCCATCGCAATTTTTCTTCATAATCCGGTCGATCATCAATACTCAATCCACGAAGAATTCCACATTCACCAATCCCCTTTTTACCATCTTGTTCCAAGACGATAAACCAAGTTTCTTTTTCAATCATGACGCCACGGGAAGTTCCTGACGGACGTTTGAAATTAAGAATGTATTTGTGGTAGGTTGCTTTCAAGAAATTATAAATTATGAGTTATAGACTATGAGTTACTATAACCCAATCACCTATTTTTAATAAGCCTGAATCAATACATCTGTAGGGATATTTAATCTCTCATGCAGTTGACGGATCATTTCTAGAGAAAGTTTTCGTTTGCGATTTAGGATTTCACTCGCACGACTTTTTAAACCAACAATATTGGCTAAATCATTTTGATTATATCCCATTTGCTCCATTCTGAATTTTATAGCCTCAATTGGGTCTGGCATACCAATAGGAAAATGGTCATTCTCATATTGGTCAATTAAAATACCAAGCACTTCCAATTCGTCACCTTCAGGCGAACCGTTTTTAGCATCAAAAATAACTTCAAGTCTTTCGAGAGCTTGGTTATAATCGTTTTCTGTTTTTATAGGCTTAATTTCCATTGCAATTAAATTTCGTTGGCGTTAATTTTATCATATTCTGCATGCGTTCCAATAAACCGAATCCAAACCATTTGGTGGTCAAAATTAATTTTAACTATTAATCGGTAATTATTTCCCTTGATATTAAACACAAACCGATTATTATTTAAAATACTTACACTTGGATATTGTTGTTTTATCACGTTGGGATTTTCCCATTCGGCTTTGCTCGTTTCCTGAAACCAAGACATTAATTGCTGTTCACTATCAGTATGAGCTACCCAAAAATCTCTCAATGTTTTTTTTGCAATTACTCTCAAATTCTATTTATTTTACAAAGATAATAAAAAAGTTCCCATTTTGGGAAATTATTTTTTAAAGATTTAAAATCAAAATAATTAATTTTATCCAGACTTAAATGTCCTTATATTCCTTTATATGGTAAAACAATAAATCCGTTTTTAAACCATAATAAGACATTTAAGAAAATATGAGTTTTAGAAAAGTGAATCTACTTTTCGATTAACTTCAAAACTCTTTCAAAATCATCATTTTGAATGCCCACCTTTTTGAAAGTCTCAAAATCTTGTTTTACTTTTTGAATCCAGCTCAAACTGTCTGTTACATTTTGTGACTGGTATTCTTTGTAAATAGCTTTTGCCGACGCATAATTATCATTTAATAAATATGCGTGTGCCAAATTCAGTTTTATCAATAATTCCGAATCATCGAGCTTCTCGCCTTCTTTTAGGAATTTAATCGCTTTTCCATATTGTTTGGTTAAGATATAACTGTTTCCAATTGCATTATAATCCAAAGCGGTTGCTTTTCCATCATTGATTATAGTTGTCAATTTCATAATTGCTCCACCTTGCTCACCTTGTTTTACCAATAGAGACGCTTGTTTTCGCAAATCATCATAAACCCCTTTAGAAAAGCTTGTTTCACCAAAACAACTGTTACCAAAGTCTTTAAAAGCTTTAGAACGCTCTATCGCTAATAAATTTTGGAATTCCTTAAACTTATATTTAGATTGTATTTTATCCAGAATACAAACGCAAAAATCATCTGAATTGGTCATTTTTTGAGCCATATTCGATGTTTTGCATTGATCAATGATTTGTTTTCTGTTTTCCAGAGTCCATCCGCGACTGAGTTTGTTATCAACCCACGGCACGACTTCGAGAATAATTTTTTGATTCATGATCCAGTTTTTACTTTCGAAACCAAACCATAAATTTCCAGAATTGGATTGCATACAAGCCGATTTCTCTGTAGAAAGCCGTTTGGCATCTTTACTAACCGGCGTATCCTGAACCAAACAAGCATCGTCAGTTTTTCCGTTTTCTTTGTATTTCACAGCCAAGTCTGCGCTAGAAAAAACAGCATACTTGCATTTATCATCTCCAGAGATTTTAGACAAGATAAAAACAGCTCCTGCTGAACCCTGACTGATTCCTGTTGGGTCTTGAATGGCTTTTAAAACCGAAACTAAACTGCCCGCCATTTGCTGATTTTTATCCAAAAGTGTTATTCTGTAAACTACTTCAGTAGTTCCTTCGGGAAAATCTTGGGTTTTTATGATAATTCTATCTCTTGCGGAAACTGTAATTTCTTCAGTTGTAGCGCGGGTTTTATCCCAATAACCATCTTTTTGAGGAAAAACAGATTGAAACGAAATAGTTGTTAATACTATTAAAGCAATTTTTTGAATGTTCATTTTCTTGATTAACGTTTTTTAGCCCAGATTACTTCACTTAATTTCTATTTTCATCTGAGTTCAGTGAACTTCGTTTGCAGTGGAAATCCTTTTTACAGCCTTTTCAACGGATAAAAAGATTACTTCACTATACTTTTATTTTCATAGGAGTTCAGTGAATTTCATTTGCAACGTATAGCTGGATTAGCTTCAAATAAAAAATTATAATTCGATGGAACTTCCTATTTCCAGTAACATTAAATCTTTTCCTTTATTGAAGAATTTACGAATGGCGTCTTCATGATCGATTTCGATATAGCCAAAAGTGTCGTAATGATATCCTAAAATTTTATCACAATCCAAGAAATCAGAAGCAACAATAGCATCTTCGACATCCATGGTGAAATTATCTCCTATTGGCAGAATCGCCAAATCCAGTTTGGTACGCATAGGAATGAGTTTCATATCCATAGTAAGCGCTGTATCTCCGGCAATGTATACATTTTTATGTTCCCCTTCAATAACAAAACCGCCCGGATTTCCTCCGTAACTGCCGTCAGGAAAAGAACTGGAGTGAATGGCATTGACATATTTCAGTCTTCCAAAGTCAAAATTCCAGCTTCCTCCGTGATTCATGGGGTGTGTCTGAAAACCTTTTTGGCAATAATGGCCCGCAATTTCAGCATTAGAAACTATTACTGCATTGGTTCTTTTGGCAATTGCCTCCACATCCAGAATATGATCTCCGTGCGCATGAGTTATTAAGATAAAGTCTGCTTTTAACGTGTCGATATCAATATGTGATGCATTTGGATTAGCAGAAATATAAGGATCTACAATTATGTATTTGCCTCCAACTTCTATCCCCAAAGAGGCATGACCGTAAAATGTTATTTTCATTTGAATTAAATTTAAAGATCTAAAAATGGACTGATTTGAGTTTTAATTTACCTTTAATAATTATTGACAATCAAGTCCGAAAAGAAGAAAATCATACACAATGCCAACAATACAGAAAGTGCAAAAGTACTTAGCGCTAGTTTTTTTAATTCTGGATCTAATTCCTTAGTATTGTGATTTTTATAAACGGTAATTAAATGTTTAGTTAAAGGGATATAAGCTAGTAAAAATAAGTATTGATCAAAGTGAAAATGGTTTATAATTGCAAAAACCAACACCAAAATCATAGCTGAAACAATTAGGAAATAATGGTATATTTTAGCTTTGGCTCCGCCAATTTTTACGACAATCGTGTTTTTATTTGATTTTCTATCCGATGCTTCGTCACGCATATTGTTCAGATTTAAAACTCCAACACTCAATAATCCAATGGCTGTTGCAGGTAAAAACAATTCAAAATCCAGTTGTTTTGAATACAAAAAATTAACCCCTAAAGTGCTTACTAAACCGAAAAACACAAAGACAAATAAATCTCCGTATCCGCGATATCCATATGCTGTATTTCCCACGGTATAACGAATTGCCGACACTATAGATAAAATCCCCAAAACCAAATAGAATAAGGAATACCATAAATTAGTATCTGTAAACGCATAGTAAATTAATAACATCGCCGAAAGCAACGTCAATGCCGATGTGATTATAATGGCGCGTTTCATAGCTTCGGGCGTAATTACGCCGCTTTGTATGGCACGTTTTGGACCAACACGGTCTTCGTTATCCGTTCCTTTCATGCCGTCGCCGTAATCATTAGCAAAATTAGACAGTATTTGCAGTCCAAGTGTAGTTAATATGGCAAAGCCAAAGAGCCTCCAATTAAAGACTTCCGTTGGCGTTAATATGTTGTCCGTTGGGTGTGCCAAAGCATACATGCTCCCTACAATTATTCCGGAAACTGATAAGGGCAATGTTCGTAAACGTGCAGCTTCAATCCAGTGTTTCATATCTTTTTGTTTAAAAGTTTAAGGTTTAAGGTTTGTCGTAACAATAACTTTAAACCTTAAACTATTTTGTTTACATCCAATTACTATCGGAAGTTTCTATTTCGTACAACCAAAGGTTGACTTGTTGTTTTATTATTATGTAATTCCCTAACTGAAAAGCAATATTCCCTCCAGCCGTATGCAACGTTATGGAACCTATATTCAACTTTTTATGCCAGAAAAGCTGAGAAGTAGAAATTGCCTGTATTTTGCTTGGCTCAATAATCTCATTACTAACATCCCAGGCCCCACTCTGCTTTATTATAAAATTATCGTTGATGAATAGTCGGTTATTTATGAATTTAAAATATTGGATCAATCCAATAAAAATAACATAAACAGGCACTAAATAACCATACTCAAAAAAAACTGGCTCAATCCAATAACCAACAACTATAAAACCAAACAAAGGTAAACCTATTGTCAAGAAAATTGAAAAAACAAGTTTACGAAAATTAGGCTGAAGCATCAATCCTTTTTCCGGAATTTTATGAAACAATAATTTCAATATAGCATCCCGCTCGGGTTCGCTACAACCCGGAATTTCAATCGCTGATTTGCGTTCTTCCTTTTCACCGCTGGTTGCTTGCTTTATTTTCATTTCCAAAATACCCATTTTGTTTTGGAAATAATTTCTGGTAATAGTTGTTATCTGAACTTTTTCGGGTTTGATAATGGTACTTTTTGTATTTAACAATCCAAAAGAAAGCAATAAAGACCCTTTTTGTCTGGTAATTTTATAATCAAAATATTTAAAAACAACACGTATCACATTCACAACCAAAACAACACCAAAAAAGAATACTATCGATAATAAAATAGTTTGAAGAACTAAATTTTCGTCTATGTATGACCCGACTCTTTCTTTATAAATACCATTTTCATCTCCAAAATTTTGAAAATTCTCATAAAGAGTAGTAAAAAAAATCAGCAATAAAGCAATACTTCTTTCATAGTTAGAGGTGATTCCAACTTTTAATAAACTCAAAAAACTTATTTTTATAAAAGGATGTTCTGCTTCAAGTGGTTTGTCTTCCGTTTCCTTAAATTGAAATGCTTCAGATTCACTTACACTCTTTTTTTCTTCATTATCTAATAGTCGAGATTTTAATTCCAACGCCAATTCATGTGAAATCGCTTTTATGGCGCCTTCTTTTTTATTGCTGCCGGCTGTATCCACATCGAGTTCATAAACACCAATTATTTTTTGAATAAAAGACTGATTGATATTTACCTGTTGGATTTTACGGAGCTGAATCGTTGTTTTAGTTTTATTGAAAACTCCTTCTGTAATGATGAATTCTTCGTTTTCTGTGTCTAAGAAAAAAGTAAAATTCAAATATTTCAAATAGGAAACGACTCCAATACTTACAAAGACAGCAAGCATTCCAAGTAAAAGATATAATTTATTAATCTCATCAAACTTAAAAATCCAAATTACAATCACAGGCCATAATGCCCTCGCGTATTGCTGAAGCGTGTAAAAAAACATCACCAAAATACCTATGACAGATTGCCTTTGCGGCTGACTAAAATCGGCACTCATTAAAGTTGTTTTTGTATTTTACCCATCAAGAGTTGTTTGATATTTTCGGCCTGTTCTTTTTCGATTCCGGGAATTTCTATATCACTGGAACTACCTCCAGCAGTAAAAATTTCAATTTTAGCCAATCCAAAGTAACGTGAAACTATTCCTTCATGCAGTGCCACGTGTTGTATTCTATTATAAGGAATTACAATTGTATTTGTAGCAATAATTCCATATCTAAAAAGAACATCATGATCTCTAAAAGCAAAGCCTTTCTTTTTGAAACTTAAATTTGAAAAGAAAATAAAAATCAGGATAAAGAGTCCAAAAGCACTGCTAATTTCCAATCGATAAGTCACTAATTCTTCAATCTTTAATAGCGCAAATCCCAAACCAATTGTTATCAACAAAAACACTATAAACAAATTAATCAAAATCACTTTCCAGTAGGATTTTTTCAAACTTAAAAAAGGTACTTCCTCAAATTTAGGAAGCTGCGTGATATCTATAGTTTCGTTGCTGAAATTTTCCATTTAGACTGTTTATATTTTTTACCACAAAGGCTCTATTCTTTTTCTTGCCACAAAGACGCTAAGACCCTAAGTTTTTTTATGCATTGTTTTATAAGCCTGAATACTGACAACGAGATTTATTCTTCTCCCGAAGCTTCGGGAGAAATGACAAATCACAACTGCGCTCTTGACAACAACTGACCACTGAATACTAAATACTAAATTATGGTAACCATTTTTTTTCAAAATTTGGTTTTCTTTTTTCAAGAAATGCATTTCTACCTTCTTTGGCTTCTTCGGTCATATAAGCAAGGCGTGTAGCTTCACCTGCAAAAACCTGCTGTCCTACCATTCCATCATCAGTAAGATTCATAGCGAATTTTAGCATTTTGATAGCCATAGGTGATTTGCCTAATATTTCCTGTGCCCACTCATAAGCGGTAGCTTCTAATTCGTCATGTGGAATTACGGCATTGACCATCCCCATATCCATAGCATCCTGAGCCGAATAATTGCGTCCAAGGAAGAAAATTTCACGTGCTTTTTTCTGTCCGACCATTTTGGCCAAATAGGCCGATCCATAACCACCGTCAAAACTGGTCACATCGGCATCGGTTTGTTTGAAGATCGCGTGTTCTTTACTCGCCAAAGTCAAATCGCAAACAACATGCAAACTATGTCCGCCACCTACAGCCCAACCCGGAACTACGGCAATGACCACTTTAGGCATAAATCGGATTAAGCGTTGTACTTCCAGAATATTCAAACGATGTTGTCCGTCATCGCCCACATAGCCTTGATGACCACGCGCGTTTTGATCGCCACCGCTACAAAAAGAATACACTCCATCTTTAGACGAAGGTCCTTCGGCAGAAAGCAAAACTACCCCTATAGAAGTATCTTCTTGGGCATCGTAAAACGCATTATACAATTCAGAAGTCGTTTTGGGACGGAAAGCATTACGCACATCCGGTCTGTTAAAAGCTATCCTGGCAACGCCATTATATTTCTTATAGGTTATATCCTCGTATTCTTTGACAGTGATCCAATCCATTACAATTGATTTAAATTATTTCAGTGTAAAATTAAATCATTTTTTACATTTTATCTATTCTATTTTAGAGAAGCTTATGGTAATCTTTCTCTGATTAAACAATCGAAAATGTTAAAAATTCAAAATAAAATCAGATCTTAACAGTTGGAATTAAAAATAATTATTACTTTTAAATATTGCTAATCAATAGAATATAAATTGATTGAGCTGGATTCTTTAACTGATTTATTAACCTAAAAAATGAACTTTTTTGATTACAATTGAAAATTTTGTCGCTCATTTTTCTACGGTATTAAATTATAAAAATAGTTCTGAAACCACGATAAATGAGCAAATGGGAAAACCATTTGTTGGAATAGTAAAAAGAAATAGTAACACCTACGGTTAAATCAAAGGATTTGTAAATCCCCATATTATAGTAAAAGCGTAAAAATAAAAACGCAACTAATTTTTGGAAAACAATCCTTATAGAATAAAAAAAAACCAAATGGCTTTAATGTTAAACTGATTCTTAAACTTTTAAGCAAGTGTTTAAAACATTTAAAGACAAACCCATTTTTACAAAGTAAACTTGAGCTTAAGTAAATATTTTAAGATAGTATAGTAATATTATCAGTAACAAAAGCGAATAAATATACTTTTGAGAATGTACGAAAATTTTGTTTTATTATTGTTTTAATTTTAGTAGAAAAACAATACTAAAAAAAGAGAAAGACTAACCTTTATGATTAGTCTTTCTTTTTTTTATTCCTTAACCAAGTAAATTCCGTCTTCCTTGATCTCGATTAATTTTTCCCTGTACAAAGCACCAATGGCTTTCTTGAAGGTTTTTTTACTCATTTTCAAAACCGTTTTAATGTCTTCCGGATGCGAATTATCCGTCAAGCGTAAGAAACCTCTACTGGCTCTTAACTCATCAAGAATTTTCTCGGCATTTGGTTCGATACTTTGATATCCTTGAACTTGCAATGCCACATCAATTTTATTGTCCGGACGTATCGTTTTAATATACCCTCGCATGCGGTCTCCCGTACGAATAGCATCATCATACACCTCATCTTTGTACAACAAGCCTTTGTGTTTTTCATTGATGATAACATTGATTCCTATCTCGGTAATATGCGACACGATCAAATCTACTTCTTCGCCTTTTTCAACGGTAAGTTCCTCATTTTTCAGGAATTGATTAGTCTTACTTGATGCCACCAAACGGTTCGTTTTTTCGTCCATATAAAGATATACCAAGTAGCGTTTCCCTTTTTCCATAGGACGCGCTTGCTCTTTGAACGGAACCAAAATATCTTTTTCCATTCCCCAATCCATAAAAGCACCAATCTGATTGGTATAATTCACACGCAAAAGTGCAAATTCATTCAATAAAATATACGGCTCTAATGTGGTGGCAACGGGTCTTTCTTCGTGGTCCAAATACACAAAAACAATCAGCTCCTCACCTATTTCAAATTCGTTTGGAACGTATTTATTAGGCAAAAGAATATCATGTATTCCTTCCGGATCTTTCTCGGGATTTCCCAGAAACAAACCCACTTTGGTATCGCGTAAAATGGTAAGCGTATTGTATTTTCCTATTTCAATCATTTTCTTTCAATTTCTAAAGCGCAAAGGTACGAAGTTTGAAAATAGTAAATTAGGAAACATTCCACAAAAAAATAAAGCCTAAATCCGAGTGTTATTTCATTCTTAGGAGCATAACTTTGCGTTGTTTCATCACGAGTTGTCCCGCTGTCCGCAGTATCTTTTTCTCTGGTTCTCGATACTCGCTTTTCAAGCGAACTCGAACCGACGAGAAAAAGGATACTTGCTCCCATCGGGGCTAGAGTAGAAAGTTTTGTTTTTCAGAAGAATTATAGCGTCACGTTTGTCTATAATTCAAAAATACATTTGCATATTTTGCAATCATTTTTTTATATATTTGAAAATATTCCGCTACAAAGTAGCGCAAAGCCACCAAATATTAGGTGGACAGGCGCTACTTTGTTTCGGGTATATACAAGTTAGTAGCCATTAAAAAACCAGAAAAATGAAACATATTTTATACATATTGATTTTAATTACTATCACAAATTGTAGAGTTAAAGAAAATACTTGTGAAATCTCAAAAGAATTTAATGGACATTCAGAAGCAATTTTAGGAATTACTGAATCTCCAAATGGAAAATTTATTTTAACAGGAAGTGAAGATGATAAAGCCATTTTGTGGAATGAAAAAGGAGAAATTGTTTATCAAACTGATGTCCACGAAAGGAGTGTAAATGATGTTGCTTTTTCGCCTGACAGTAAACAATTTATAACTGCGGGAAGTGATAAAACTTTTTTAATTTGGAAAATAGATGGGACAAAATTAAAAACTGTATTTGCAGATGAAATTTATGTAAAAACAGTTGTTTATTCAAATGACGGGAAGTATATTTTAAGTGGTGGTGGCGATAATATTGCAAAACTATGGACTTCCGATGGAGAGTTTATTAGAGATTTTAAAGGACATACTTGTACCATTTATCAAGCTTCATTTTCTCCTGATAATAAATCAATAATACTTGCAAGTTGCGACAATACCTTTTCAGTTTGGAACATTAATGGAGAGAAAAAATTTTCAAAAGAATACCATTTAAGCGGAGTAAGCGCAGCAAGTTTTTCACCAGACGGGAAAACCATATTAACTGCAAGTTTTGATAAAACAGCAGCTCTTTGGGATTTAAATGGTGAATTATTAACTTTATTTAAAGGTCATACAGACGAAATCAATCAAGCTGAATTTTCTTCAAACGGTAACTATATATTAACAGCTAGTGAAGATGCAACTGCAAAACTTTGGAATAATAAAGGAACACTAATTAAAACTTTTGGTGAAGTAAGCAAAGTTGATTACACAAGTGCTACATTCTCAAAAGATGGACAATTTGCAATAATATCATCGAAGACCAACAAAGTAGATTTTTGGAGATTACCAATTAATAACGACTACTAACAGCTAAGGTTTCGTTGGGCTTGCAAAGCCAACAATGAAACCCGCTCCGCAAAGTCACAGACTTTGAGGAAAGTGAAAAAAGGTCTCCCGACCGCTACCAATAAAAACTGTTGATTAAAGCGGTCAGAGACCGACAAATACAACCTCAAAGTCGCAGACTTTGCGGAGCCAGGGTATCGTTCCAGTTTCAGCAAAAATGTATTTTGAAAAACCAGAAAATGATTTAGAAGGTTTTGAAAATGATTTTGGTTATGAAGCAATTCCAGAGGGAACGGATACTGAAATTGATGAAGAAGGAAAAAAATATGCTATTCGTAAAAAGAAAATATATGCCAATCCGGAAAGAGTAGATGCCATTGCAAAATTCATTTCAGAACGATTAGTTTCAACGGTGTATCATAATATTAGAGGAACAGCCAAAGCAATGTTGGCAGTATCTTCCATACAAAATGCAATACGATACAAAAGACAAATAGATAAACAATACAAAGTATTGGTTGAGCAAAAAAAATACGAAAGGTTTACAGCTGCACCAATTTACATAGTGTACTCAGACAGTCAAGACCAACCTAGTAGCAACAGTGTTAATGGAGGTTTGAGTGAAAAGCAAGTATTGCAAAACTTCAAATTAGCAAAAAATGGTTTAATAATAGTAGTTGACAAATTGCAAACGGGTTTTGATGAGCCTAAATTGCATACCTTATTTTTAGACAAAGAAATTCGAGGTATAAATGCCATTCAAACCATATCAAGAGTAAATAGAACTACCAAATATAAAAACGATTGTAAGATTATTGATTTGTCATACAAGAACGTAAATGTTAAAAACATAAAACAAGCTTTTGAGCATTTCAGTAATGTAGTAGTATCAGATTTTGACCCATTAGGCGATGAAGAAAAGTTAGAAATCTATCAGGCAGCATTAAAAGAAAACGACTTGTTTGTAAAGCATTTTAAGGCATTTCAAGAGTATAGTGAGGGACGTAATGATATCAATATTATATTAGCAATAGATAATGATTTTACAAGATTCATTACGGTTGAAAAGAAAGAAGCTAAAAAGCTTAAAAAAATAATTAACGAATATTTCAAAATTTTAAATCTCATTGAATTTGTTATTGAAATAGATGAAAAATACAGCGAAGAATTGTTTCTACAGTTCTGGCGTAAATTCAACATCATTTATGGTCAAATCAATAAAGGGGATGAGATTATTGATGATGTAGAAATTTACTTTGATAATAAAATAGGTATCGTTGTTCCGCAAGATTATGTAGTGAAAGATACAAAACCGAAAGTCCTTGGAGAACCTAATGGCGAATATGGAGAAACTAAACCACTATGGACTGAAAGTCCATAGATTTGGTTGGCAGACTTAAAGTCTGCACGGTTATAACACTTATTTATTAGCCACAAATTACGCAAATTAACACGAATTAATTTACGAAAATTCGTCCAATTCGTGACTAAAACATTTTTAGAAGCTAAAGCGAAATGCACTAAAGTACATAGTTTTAACTATTTTTGGGACCAATAAATTCAAATACAATATTTTAAAGGTAATTGAAAAACGCAATCAAGAAGAAGAAGCAATAGCAGAACTCATTTTAGATTTCGAAAGCAAAATTGATACTTTCTTTGAATTTATAAAATCTGATGAAATGGGTAAAAGAATCATAGCTAAAATCAAGGATAATGGCTCTGCTTTTTCCCAAGATGAAATATATACAGACTTCAATAAATTGTATCGAAAATATACAATAATGAATAAAGAGTTGGGAGAGTTTTTCAAAAGGGAAACAAAAGATATTCTAAATCAAATGTGTGATGATTTTGAGAGATCTTTTATATAAAGATCCACTCGCTGAAAAGTATCCGTCTTTAAAACAGTCTCCCGACTGCACATAAATTGGAAACTAGTTTAATTAAAGCGCTCTCGTTTAAAGTTTTTTTTAGATCTTTTACCCTTAACTGCCATTGTTAAAAAAATACTAAAAATTAGGAACATTAAAAAAAAGTAATAACTTTGTATGTACTAAAAAACATATCATGGACGTTTCAGTCATACCAATCGGAAATTCTAAAGGCATTCGTTTATCGAAAACCTTATTAGAAAAATATAATATCACAGACAAAGTTGAACTCATTCTTGAGAAAGATTATATTATCTTGAAACCAAAATCAGAACCGAGAGCAGGTTGGGAAAAAGCATTTAAAAAAATGCACGAAAACGGAGATGATAAATTGCTGATAAACGATGTTTTTGAGGACGAAAATCTTGAAGAATGGATTTAAAACAATATCAAATCGTCTTGGTCAATCTTGACCCAACCATTGGAAGTGAAATGAAAAAAACGCGACCTTCTGTAATTATTTCTCCAAACGAAATGAATACCTTTTTACAAACTATTGTTGTTGCTCCAATGACAAGTAGTTCAAAAACATATCCGACAAGAATTGAAATAAATCATGATAAGAAAAAAGGCTGGATTGTTTTGGATCAAATTAGAACCGTTGACAGACAAAGAATAACTAAAGTTTTAGGAAATCTAACCGAAAAGGAAATCCGAAAAGTTAAAGAGGTTTTAAAAGAAACTTTTGTGGATTAATTAAACAACGGCAGTTAACCCCCTCCGCAAAGTCTTTGACTTTGAGAAACTAGCACTACCCTTTAAAATAGTAAAACGAAAAATCACTTCATAAAAAAAGCGCCAAAAAAGGGCGCTTTTCAATTTTTATATCAATTTACTAATTGTAAACACTTTCTTTCTTGAAATGAACGGTTAGTAAATAATAGATAACGGCTCTGTATTTATTTTTATTGGAGCGACCGTATATTTCCATAACGGCTTCTATCCCGGCATCTAAATGGACTCCGTCAACCAGTTCTAATTTTTTGATTAGAAAGTTGTTTTTTACTGTATCTAATTCTGATTGTTGGCTTCCGGCGACAGTGGCTGAATCCGCATTATAAATGGATGGTCCGCAACCAATGGTCACTTTTGTCAACAAATCCATGTCTGGATTTACACCACATTTGTCTTTCAAATCGGCTGCATACTTTACAATTAATTCGTCTCTTGCACTCATAAATAAAAGTTTAATATTTGATTAATAGATTTTAACTCTCTCAAATTTAAACATTTAATCATGCCTTTTAACGAACACCCCAAAATAATTAGACCAATTCTTTAAAATATTGCAGTAAAATGCTGTTATTTTCCAAAGTGGGTGTAAAAATTTCCAAAATACTTGGCTTTTCATTTTGAGCGTACAAAGCGTTCAAACTGTTTTCTAAACTCGTTTCATCATTGGCAATGCTATATTCAAAACCATACATTTTAGCCAAATGTTCCGCAGTAAGACCATGCGATGTTTCAAAGAAGGTATTAAAAACGGGACTTTCTTCATGTCCGGGCAAAATTCTAAAAATTCCACCACCTCCGTTATTTATCAAAATTATTTTAAAGTTTTTTGGGATGTAATTGTTCCACAAAGCATTGCTGTCATATAAAAATCCAATATCTCCAGTTATGAAAATCGTTTGTTTTTTATTGGCCACAGCCGCACCAATAGCCGTAGATGTACTTCCGTCGATTCCACTGGTACCACGATTGCAATAGACTTCAATTGAAGGATCGATGTCTATTAATTGCGCATAACGAATCGCCGAACTGTTGCTGATTTGTAATTGACTATTTTTTGGTAAACTTTGAATTACTTTTTCAAAAACTTTAAAATCTGAAAATTGAATTTTTGCCAAATAGATTTCATGTTTTTGCTTTCGCAAAAGTTTCACTGCTTCCAATTTCTCAAAATAATCGCTTTTTACCACTTCCGTTAAAGGTAAAAATACTTCGAAAAAAGTATTCGGATTAACTTCAAAATGTTTAGTCAATGCATTGAAAGTATCATACGCCCTTAAAGTGTCAATATGCCAATGGTGTTTTGGTTTGTATTTTCTCAAAAAAGCCTTGATTCGTTTAGAAACTATCATTCCACCAAAAGTTACCAATATTTCCGGTCGAAAATCCTCAAACTCCTCATTGGTAAAAGGGGTAATTATAGTGTCAATATTGTTTATAAATGAAGGATGATACACGTTGGACGTAGTTTCTGTCATAACAACAACCGATTCATCTTGAGCTAATACAGCGATTGTTTTTTCATTAATCAAATTTGGTTCATTTACACCAACTAAAATCATTTTTTTAGTTGAATTGTTCCAAATAGTCGCAAACTCCGAAATATTTTCTATGGTGCTCCATGTATTCAAATTTGCAAAACCATTAACCATGACATCAACTGAAAGTTCTGAAACGGTTTCGTATAAAGGCTCTTCAAATGGTGCATTGATATGAACTGGTCCTTTTTTATGCAAGGCCAAATCTATCGCTTCATTAATTTTGAAATCATTTGCTTTTGAAACAACTTCATTTAAATTGGCATTGTATAAAGAATGGTTTATAAAGACATTTTCCTGTCGGATGGTTTGTCCGTCACCAATGTCTATTTTGCTTTGTGGTCTGTCCGCAGAGATTACGATTAAAGGAATCTGACTGTAAAATGCTTCCGCAAAAGCAGGATAATAATTCAGTAATGCTGAACCCGATGTACAAACCAAAGCTACTGGCTGTTTTGTTTGCTGCGCAATTCCAAGTGCAAAAAAAGCAGCAGCACGTTCGTCAGCAATGCTATAACATTCAAAGGCGGGATTGCTCACAAAACCAATCGTTAACGGAGCATTTCGTGAACCCGGGGAAATTATTATGGTGGTGATTCCTTTGGCCAAACAAATCTGAATGATGCTTTGCGCTAAAGGTATTTTGGGGTAAATCATTATTTTAGTTTCAAAGGAACAAAGATACAAAGTTGCAAAGGTTTTTCTCTAATCTTAAATAGTTTTCTTAAATTTGAAGGAAAATAGATTCTATATGGAAATCAAGATAAGACCAGCTGTTTTTGCCGATATCGATACAATATTGGAAATAGTTAATCATCAAATACTTCACAGTACCTCTAATTATGATTATGAACCACACGATTTTGAAACCCAAAAATTATGGTTTGAAGACAAATTGAAAAAAAATTTACCGGTAATTGTGGCGGAATTTGAAAACGGGGCAATTGGATTCGCTAGTTATGGTCCATTTAGACAAAAAATAGGCTATCAATTCACAGTAGAACATTCTGTTTATGTTGCCCAAGAATTTATAGGAAAAGGTATTGGAAAACTGCTATTGGCTGAACTCATTCGATTGGCAAAAGAGCAAGGATACCATGTTATGATTGGCGCTATTGATGCTGATAATTCAGGAAGCATTGCTTTTCATGAAAAGTTTGGTTTCAAAGTGGTGGGTACTATTCGTGAAGTAGGTTATAAATTTGATCATTGGCTTGATTTGGTTTTTATGCAATTGATTCTAAAATAAATAAGTGATTTTCATATACAAAAACATAATTGCTCCAAGAAAAGCATAACTGTGTAAAGAATAGTACATTTGCACAACTAAAAATTTCATGAATTACACCTTACTCTCATCACCCTTACAGGGATTTACCGACTTTCGTTTTAGAAATGCCTTAAACAAATATTTTGGAGGAATTGACACTTATTATTCCCCTTATATTCGTTTAAACGGAAAATTGGTCATTAAACCGTCTTACGAAAGGGACCTACTGCCTGAAAACAATGTTGGTTTAGAGGTAATTCCACAAGTTATAACAAACGATGCCGATGAGTTTTTATTTGTAGCTAAATATGTTCAAGAACTGGGTTATAAAGAATTAAACTGGAATTTAGGATGTCCGTATCCAATGGTCACGAAATCCGGTATGGGTTCCGGTCTTATCAGTAACCCCGAGAAAATCAATAACATCCTTCACAGAGCACATTCCGAATCTGACATTATTGTGTCTATGAAAATGCGTTTGGGTTATGAAAATAGTGAAGAAATTCTTGATGTTTTGCCTATTTTAGACAGGTATCCTATTAAGAATATCGCCATTCATGCTCGCATTGGCAAACAACTTTATAAAGGTGGTGTACATTTAGATGCGTTTCAACAATGCGTCGATAACACGATTCACAAACTGTATTACAATGGTGATATTACTTCGGTGGCTAAATTTCATGAAATGCAGCAACGTTTTCCCACCATAGACCACTGGATGATAGGGCGAGGATTAATTTCCGATCCTTTTTTACCAAGTATGATAAAAAGCAATACTATGGAATACCCTGCAAACAAAATGGAATTATTCAGTGCATTTCACGACACCTTATACGGAATATATAGTGAGTCGCTATCGGGATCTACACATATTTTATTGAAAATGTATCATTTATGGGAATACTTTTCTGCTACATTTTCAAATCCACATAAAGTATTAAAACAAATAAAAAAAGCGCAGAGTATTAGAAATTATGAAGCGGCTGTTGCAGCAATTTTCAAAAATGAAAAAATTTAATTTTTAACTGTTTCTAAAATAAAAAAGCGATTTTCAGTTTCCCGAAAATCGCTTTTTCATTATGCTTTTATAACTAACTATGCTTTAATCCAATTTACGATTGAAGCATCTGTAGGTAACGTTTTTGGCGAAATAACTTTTTCAAGTTCTCCTTTTTCATTTATAAGGTATTTTTGAAAATTCCATTCTACTTCTGAATCTTGTAATCCGTTTTTAGATTTTTGGGTTAAAAACTGATATACTTCAGACATATCGTCCCCTTTTACTGAAACTTTGTCCATCATAGGAAACGTTACGCCATAATTCAATTGGCAAAAAGTTGCAATCTCCTCATTAGTTCCTGGTTCTTGTGAAGCAAAATTATTAGCTGGAAAACCTACAATCACAAATCCTTTGTCTTTGTATTCTTTATATAGCGCTTCCAAATCCTTGTATTGTGGCGTCAATCCACATTTTGAAGCCGTATTCACAATCATGATTTTTTTACCTTTCAAGGAAGCAAAATCAAAAGTATTTCCTGATAAATCGGCTACTTTAAATTGATAAATGGTTTCTTTAGACATGTTTTTTGAAATTATATTTGAATTCGATTTCGATATTTGTGCCTGATTTTGACAACTAAAAAGTAATATCGCACAACTGACCAGAAATAATAGGTTTTTCATAATTATATTTTTTATAAAAATAAAACAATTAATTGTTGCTTAAAAATTTATTTTGGTTAAACACAAGTTAAAAAAGAAGCCTAACGTCAAACAAAAACGAAAGGCTTCCAAACAAAACAAACTAATCTTCATTTTAAAAAACCATATACTTGTCCGCAATGTTACCTAGCAACAAAAAATAGCACACAGATTATACAGATTAAACGGATTAGCACAGATTTTTTTAATTATTTTTTATTTAAATTTGGTGATAATTCGTGTAATTCGTGGCAAAAAAATTTTTTAGGTGTTATTACAGGCAAGCATAAAAAACTAAAAGGTATACGTAATTTTACCTTTCATAAAAAATGGGGTTCCTGGTGTAAAATGAATTTCTGCTACACTTGTTGACTCATTTTGTAATCTTGATTCGGTGGCAAATTGGGTTTCATTCCATTTGGTATTGAATAAATTCTCAATCGCTACACTGAAAGAAATATTTTTGATTTTATAATTGATGTTAAAATCAGAAACAAAATACCCTTTGGCAACAATCGAATTATCCTCGTTCGCAGGACGGCTTTTTAAATAGCGATAGTGAATTCCACCGGAAAAACCATTTAAATTCTGGAAACTTAACCCTCCGGTAGAAGTAAAATCTGGCGCTAGCGGAATATAATCTTGTCCTTTTGGTTCATCGATACTTCTGGCATAGGTATAATTAGCATCGGTATCAAAATACAACCAATCATTCAGTTGATACCGCAATCCTAAATCAAATCCCATACGTTTTGATTTTCCGCTTGGCTCAATAATTCCGGCATCTCCTACATAAACAAACTCTTGCTCTAAGTATAAATACCACAAAGCTGAATTCACAATTAGCTTTGGAAATGGCTTCCAAATGATACCAACATCAGTTCCTATGGCTTTGGGTAAAATTTGTTTTCCACTATTTTGAACCACAACCCGAGTATCATTAGAATGAAAACCTATTCCTGATTTAATAAAAAATTGCAAGTTGTTGTTTTGCGAATAGATAAAATTCAGTTTTGGTGAAATTTTGATCTTATTTTCCGTTTTATAATCAGCGGTCAATTTATCTTGGTAATTAAATTTGAAATAATCCAATCGCACTGCGGAATTAATCATTAATTTTCCAAAACTGAATTCTGAATTTACGTACGAAAAAAAATTAGACTCATCAATATCTCCTAATTTTATATTTTCTAAAACCGTTCTTCTGTTTAAAGTATGGGAAAGCTCCGTATCTGTTGTTGCATCGGTCCGAAAACCTATCCCATATTGCAACAATACATTGACATCATTTAGCTTCGTTTTCTTATTCAATTCTGCATTCATACCATAAATACTTCTATTCTCTTTCTGTCTAATTTGATCGCCATTGATAGGATCTTCAAGGAAAAAAGTAAAGTTAGAATACAATTCGAAATCATATTTTGAATAAAAAGCATTGGCTTTTACGAATGTATTTTCATCAATTGGTTTGCTCAAAGAAGCATTTATATTCGTTCTTGAAGTACCCCCACCTTCCGTATCATCCACTGAGCCAAATCTCGAAATGGTTCCGTTATCAACCAATCGTTGTGGTATTTGACCAGAAGCATCCCATCTACTAGAAAAACGAGAGACAGAAACGGAAAATTTACTGTTATCATCTAAAATAGCCGAATATTTACCCAACAAATTGATTCGGTTAAAATTTTGAGGAGAATCAAAAGGACCGTCTGTCAAAATATATTCGGTAGCAATGTAGGCACTTTGCTTTTTTTGGCTTCCCAAAAGATTAAATAATCCTACCGTTCTTACCGTATTGAATTGTCCCACTTCGAGTCCAATACTGCTTTTTTCTAATTTGTCTTTAGTTTGGAAAGCAACGTATCCTGCCGTGGCAAAATCCCCTTTGTTAGCATAATACGTTCCTTTTCCAAAATCTATTTTTTCTACCGTTTCCGGAATCACAAAATGCAAATCGGCATAGCCTTGACCGTGCGCATGAGACACCATATTTACTGGCATTCCATCTACTGAAATTGCAATATCAGTACCATGATCAATATCAAAACCTCTCAAAAATAGTTGCTCTGCTTTGCCACCACCTGCATGTTGCCCGATGAATAAACCAGGTACTTTTCGTAAAATTTCTTGTGACGAATTTACGGGTGTCGTTAGCAAATCTATTTTCGAAATTACATTCATCGCCGAAAGTTTTGCTTGAATTACAATCTCATTCAGTCTAAAAACAGCATCTTCTAAAGTAATTCTAACTTCAGAACCAGTAACCGTGTAATTCATTTTTTTAAACCCAAGAGCATTCACTTTCAAAATGTTTCCTCCCACTGTTTTATCAATACTAAAAATTCCAAATTCATTCGTATGAGCGTGGCTTCCTGAACTTATATTATTGACGTATGCACTTTCTACTGGATTCCCATCAAAATCAACCACTATTCCTTTTTGAATCTGGGCATAAGTAGTCCAACCCGAAAGAGTTATCAGGATTATAAAAAAATTCTTCATTTGGATATTTTATAATTGATTTACTTTTTTCTCCAAATTTGGTCCTAATTCATACAAACTGGAAAGCAATTCTTCTTTAATAGGTTGTACTTTATCCATTTCTTTGTTAGACTTATAAATCATTGCCAAGTGGTATTGTACTTTCGGTTCAAATGATTGTCCAACGACATATCTTTGTGCAATTTCCAATGCTTTTTTATTTTCACCCAAATTCAAATACGACCATGCCAATAAATCATAGGAATCAGCTGTGGGCCTGTGATCCACTTCAATCTTAGCAATTTCTAATGCTTTTTGAGCGGTTTGTTTGTCATCAGCATATATCAAAGCACTGTATTTGTTGTACATCGCGCCATAATTATTATTTTCCATCATAGAAAAATAAGCGTTTCTATTTTTTATTTCCTCGCTTTTATTTCCTTCAAATTGAGCAATTTGAGATTTCAATAAATAAAAATCTGGTGTATTATGAGTTGCAGCAATAGCATCAATAATTCGAGTCGCCTCAGTTGTGTTTCTTTCTTTCGAAAAAACAATCCAGGCAATTCCTTTTAAAGCGTAAGAATAATTAGGATCTATTACTAATGTTTTCAAGAAACTGTCATACGAATCCTGAATTCTACCGGCATGACCATAAAAATCCCCCAGATTAGAATAGGACCACACTTTTAGTGCTTTATTATCATATTTTTCAGCAATATCTCTGGCTTTTTCCATAAAAGTTATAGCCGTTTTCAAATCGCCTTTGTGATCATTCCACTTTGCCAAACGAATCAAATAATCAAAATCATTCATGTCTCTAATAGCATTCAGATTTTTAACAGCTTCAGGATAATTTCCGAGTTCCATTTGAACGTCGAACAATAATTTTATGGTTTCTTTTCTGCCCTCGCCTATCGCTAATGCTTTATTTGCTAATGCTAATGCTTCTTTAAAACGATGTTGAGAGATATAATTTCTTGCTAAAGATCGAACCGTTGAAACTCTTGAATAATCATACGCTTCATTCGACTTGGTTAATAATTCTTCCGTTTTATATAAGTTTTTGACATCTCCAGTGTATTCGAAAATTGTACTGTAATTTGATGCTAATTGACTTAAATAGCTAATTTGGTTTGGAGCTGCATCGAATTTTTTCTGCCAAAAATCAATTTCATTTCGTGCAAACGTCAGTGATTTATTGCCTTTAATATTCAAATACTTAGTATAGTCTTCTTTATTGGTAATTTGTTTTGATTTAGTCTCGCAACCGAATATAAATAGGATTGTGAAAACCAAAAATGGGATTATTTTTAAAGTTTTCATACTCTAATTGTTTTGCTTGTTTGTTTGTTTGTTTGTTTGTTTGTTTGTTTGTTTGTTTGTTTGTTTGTTTGTTTGTTTGTTTGTTTGTTTGTTTGTTTGTTTGTTTGTTTGTTTGTTTGTTTGTTTTTAAAAAAACAGAGCGAAGATTATTACATACGCTCTGTTTTTTATAAATATTACCAGGCTGAAGCCAAATATGGGAAAGTTGTTCCGAAAGTTTTGTCGTTTGCATCAACGTTATCTGAGGTAAGACCTGGATTTGAACCTCCTGTTGGTCCTCCAAAAATTAATAATAATTCAACATCAATTACATCATCAGCCAAAGCTCTTCCTGTTAAAACATTAGTCCCGTCAAAGAAAGTTGTTTTTGCTGTTTTCGATACATTCAATACATCCGTAGCCAAAAGACCTGTAAACTGAGCTGCAGTTTGACCTAAAGCATTAGTAGTAAAAGCTGGATTCAAAGCCAATAATCTAGATTGAAAAATAGATTGGTATTTAATTCCCATTGCCGAAGGAATTGCGGCATTAAAATCATCTTTAGGTTGACCCGAAGCGATAAATACTGTATTAATAGCTGGTCTGGCCATTTGATCTTGCTGAACAAAAGTTCCAGAAAAATCTAGACTTACATCACCTCCATTAGAATCGTCATTATCACAATTTACTGAAACAACTGCAGCTACTAGTGCGATTGTTATAATTTTGAATTTATTTGTTTTACTCATGATGTTTATATTTAGTTATTTTGGAAATCGTGAATCTTCGATTTCGTAATTTAAAATTTAAAAATAAAATAGTTATTGTTTTTTCTTTGTTTCAGCCCAAACATTTAATGTGCTTGAAGTTCCTAACATTGCTTTTGGAACTTCTACCACTAATGAAAGTACATTAGTTCCTGCAAATGTGTCTACACCAGGATTATTAAACCCTGAAGCAGTTCCACCAAGAATTGCTTTAAATTGACCTAAATCAAAAAAGAACGGATCGTCTCTTGGCCCTGCAAAAAATTTCATTCCGTTTTTCTCAGCAGTTAAAGCACTTGAACCATAAGATGAAATTGTTACACTTCCTGAAGCAGCTGCAGTTTTAATAGTACTTGATGTTCCAGTTGTACCTGGAGCAACTGGTCCAAAGAAATACATTTTGTCATCTTTCTTAATTGCTTGGATAACTAAATCTTCAACATTGTCACCAGTGTTGTCAATATTAATCTCAACCATCACATTTTCGTCAAATTTTGCAACAGCAGTTGCATTTGGACTTAACAATCCTTGCGTGTTTACAGCAAATACTAAATTGTTAATGTCTTGTCCTTGAAAAGTGTACACATCAGTAATATCTACAGCACTACCAGATGCTGTTGCCGGAGCATCAATGTGATCCGCAGCTACTAAAATTAAGCCCGAAACCGCCATTAGCGACAGACCTAAAATCATTTTTGTTTTTTTCATTTTGTTATAATTTAAAAGGTTATAGAAGCATTTACGGGATTGCATTCGGTTTGGTTTTAAAAATCATAAAAAAAATAAAATAAAAATTAATTTATTTCATAAATAATTGATATACAGTAAATTAAATACTTAAATTAAATACAACTATTTTTAAATTAAATTTATTTTAAAGCAGCTATTCATAAAATTTGCCAATTGTGAATAAGAATGTATAAGTTTGTAATAGCAAAATAAAAAGTATATGACCCAAGATGAATTGTTAGTATTAATTTATAAGAAAGATGAAAAGGCATTTACACATCTATATGATATGTATTCTAAAAGCTTATTTGCAGTAATCAATGTTCTTGTAAAAAACAGAGAAGAAGCGGAAGATGTGCTTCAGGATGTATTTGTCAAAATCTGGAAAAATATTGATTCCTATCATGAAAGCAAAGGACGTTTCTATACTTGGATTCTAAATATTGCCAGAAATACATCTATCGATAAACTGCGTTCCAAAAATTTTAATAACGGTCAAAAAAACCTTTCTTCAGATAATTTCGTACATCTATTTGACGACAGTAACAAACTGGTCAATAAAATTGATACCATTGGGATTCAAGAGTTTGTAAAAAAACTAAAACCCAAGTGTATTCAAATAATAGATTTACTGTTTTTTAAAGGGTATACCCAACAAGAAGCTTCCGATGAATTGGAAATTCCTTTGGGAACCGTTAAAACTCACAATCGAAACTGTATTAATGATTTAAGAAATTATTTGAACGTATAATGGAAGCAAAAGAATATATAGAATCAGGTATTTTAGAACTCTACGTTTATGGTTTACTAAGTGAAACCGAAAATGAGGAAGTGAACGCCATGGCAAAAAATAATCCAGAAATAAACGATGAAATTATTGCTATAGAAAAGGCAATTGTAGCTTTATCTTCCAGTTTTTCACCGTTTCATTCTGTGGCGAATTACGAAAAAATCAAGTCCAAACTAGAGCTTAAACATGCTAAAGTAATCGAATTGGAACCTACAAGAAATTGGTCGCAATACATTGGTTGGGCAGCAGCAATTCTATTGTTAGTAGGCATTGGTTACCAATACAATCAGTTGGAGCAAACCAATACTCAGGTAGTAAACGCCGAAGTGGTGAAAGCAAAAATGGAAAAAGATTTGAATGCTTTAGAATTAAAAAACAAAGCAAGCGAAACTAATTTAGCAGTTGTAAGAGATGCAAATAATACCGTTGTAGCACTTGGTGGACAAGCGGTTGCACCACAATCTTCAGCAAAAGTATATTGGAACAAAGAAACCAAAGTGGTTTACGTAGATGCCGCAGGATTACCAGAACCTCCGGAAGGAATGGTATATCAGGTTTGGTCCTTAAAATTGAATCCGTTGACTCCTACAAGTATTGGATTATTAGACAATTTCAAGCTTAATGATCAAAAAATGTTTGCTGTAGATAATGCAACTGATGCCGAAGCTTTTGGTATCACACTAGAACCTAAAGGCGGAAGTTTAACTCCTACAATGGAACAATTATATACGCTGGGAAAAGTGTAAAAATCACTTATTCTTAATACTAATAAAAAAAGGTTCAACTTTACAGTTGAACCTTTTTTTATTCAGAACTAACGAAATAAATTGTATAGAATAAATATAATGAGATTACACTTAATTTTAAAAAAACACATTTTTTGAAGACTAAATCCTATTAAATCTATTTTAGTAAAAATAATCAAATTGAATCCTATCATTTAATAATAATGTAAAACCCAGAATCAAAGTATCTAATGTGACTGTATTCCCACTGAGAGTATAAGCTGAATTCCTAACCCTTAATCCGTTAATAAACATTTTTACTTTACTTTTAGCAGACGGAATTTGGGATAAGACAAAAGTAGATTGTAATAAATTAGAATAAAGCTCATCAGCTACATCTTTTACACTATTATCAACATAATCTTTAACCGATTTTACACTTGGGTATTTCGTATCTGATGCGCCATCGGTGGTTACGTTTGTACTTTTATTTGCTAAAGCTTCTTTGGTCGCTTCTGCAGTCGTAGCACGGGATACTTCTGAAGCTAAAGCAGTTGAACTCGATGTAGCCGAGGCGTCAACATAATCTTTAACCGATTTTACACTTGGATATTTCGTATCTGATGCGCCGTCAGTGGTCAGGTTTGTACTTTTATTTGCTAAAGCTTCTTTGGTTGCTTCTGCTGTTGTGGCACGGGTTATTTCTGAAGCTAAAGCAGTTGAACTCGATGTAGCCGAGGCGTCAACATAATCTTTAACCGATTTTACACTTGGGTATTTCGCATCTGATGCGCCGTCAGCGGTCAGGTTTGTACTTTTATTTGCTAAAGCTTCTTTGGTCGCTTCTGCTGTTGTGGCACGGGTTATTTCTGAAGCTAAATTCGTGGTCAATGCAGTTTCTGCAGTCGCAGCACGGGATACTTCTGAAGCTAAAGCAGTTGAACTCGATGTAGCCGAGGCGTCAACATAATCTTTAACCGATTTTACACTTGGATATTTCGTATCTGATGCGCCGTCAGTGGTCAGGTTTGTACTTTTATTTGCTAAAGCTTCTTTGGTTGCTTCTGCTGTTGTGGCACGGGTTATTTCTGAAGCTAAATTCGTGGTCAATGCAGTTTCTGCAGTCGCAGCACGGGATACTTCTGAAGCCAAAGCAGTTGAACTCGATGTAGCCGAGGCGTCAACATAATCTTTAACCGATTTTACACTTGGGTATTTCGCATCTGATGCGCCGTCAGCGGTCAGGTTTGTACTTTTATTTGCTAAAGCTTCTTTGGTCGCTTCTGCTGTTGTGGCACGGGTTATTTCTGAAGCTAAATTCGTGGTCAATGCAGTTTCTGCAGTCGTAGCACGGGATACTTCTGAAGCTAAAGCAGTTGAACCCGATGTAGCCGAGGCGTCAACATAATCTTTAACCGATTTTACACTTGGGTATTTCGCATCTGATGCGCCGTCAGCGGTCAGGTTTGTACTTTTATTTGCTAAAGCTTCTTTGGTTGCTTCTGCTGTTGTGGCACGGGTTATTTCTGAAGCTAAATTCGTGGTCAATGCAGTTTCTGCAGTCGCAGCACGGGATACTTCTGAAGCTAAAGCAGTTGAACTCGATGTAACCGAGGCGTCAACATAATCTTTAACCGATTTTACACTTGGGTATTTCGCATCTGATGCGCCGTCAGCGGTCAGGTTTGTACTTTTATTTGCTAAAGCTTCTTTGGTCGCTTCTGCTG
>NZ_JBLNKS010000012.1:0-133460 GCF_048276375.1 Flavobacterium sp. ZB4R12
TATTTAAGTAAGAACATCCGCGTCATTGCGGGTGCAAAAGTAGCACCTTTATTCAGTTATTCAAGCTTTTTAATCACTTTTTTTTAACGTTTTCTTGTCTTTTTCTTTAACTCGCTGGTATCTTGGTTCTTGAATAGCAAAGTTTTTTGCTTGAATTCGCAATGATGACTGGAGATTCTCCAAATCCATACTCTTCCCTGCACCATACTATAAGAGAACTTTATTATTCTCTTCTTTATTTATAGGATCCCACTAAATACTCAGGATTATCGCCATTTTGACCGGATTGCGACTTATCAAAACTACTTCCCTAGCCCCGATAGCAGTAAAAATCCTTTTCTCTCGTTTCTTTTACGAGAGAAAAGATTGAAACGAATAGCGGGAAATAGCTCCCAATAGAAACATTCGTTCTTTACCTGCTAGTATATAATGAGTGCCGATTTTGTTTTTACACCTATATAGTAACAAACCTTACATATATATTGTATGTATTTTTGTAATGCCTATATTTGCATTCTTAAAATAATAAACAATGATTAAGATTACTTTGCCCGACGGGTCAGTTAAAGAGTTTGCTTCAGGGGTGACTCCTATGGATGTTGCTAAAAGCATTAGTGAAGGATTTGCCAGAAATGTGATTTCGGCTTCTTTTGATGGTACAACAGTTGAAACAACAACTCCTTTGACGACGGACGGCAGTCTTATATTATATACATGGAATGACGAAGGAGGAAAAAAAGCTTTTTGGCATTCTACTTCACACGTGATGGCACAGGTTCTTGAGGAATTATACCCAGGAATAAAATTAACTCTTGGACCAGCAATATCAAATGGATTTTATTATGATGTAGATTTTGAAGATCAGAAAATCACAGATGCTGATTTCAAAAAAATAGAGGATAGAGTTTTAGAAATTTCTAGAGGAAAGCATGAATTCAAACTACGTCCTGTTTCTAAAGCGGAAGCTTTGGAATTATATAAGGACAACGTTTACAAAACAGAGTTGATTACAAATCTTGAGGACGGAACTATTACGTTTTGCGATCATGATACGTTTACTGATTTGTGTCGTGGTGGTCATATTCCGAATACCGGAATCATCAAAGCAATGAAAATCATGAGTGTCGCAGGTGCCTACTGGCGTGGTGATGAAAAAAACAAACAGTTAACCCGTGTTTACGGAACTTCCTTTCCTAAACAAAAAGATTTAACCGAATACCTGGAATTACTGGAAGAAGCTAAACGTAGAGATCACAGAAAACTAGGAAAAGAACTTGAATTGTTTGCTTTTTCACAAAAAGTAGGTGCAGGTTTGCCATTGTGGTTACCGAAAGGTGCAGCTTTGAGAGATCGTTTAGAGCAATTTTTAAAAAAGGCACAGAAGAAAGGTGGATACGAGCAAGTGGTTACGCCACATATAGGTCAGAAAGAATTGTATGTGACTTCCGGACATTATGCAAAATATGGTGCTGATAGTTTCCAACCTATAAGTACTCCTGCAGAAGGAGAAGAGTTTTTATTGAAACCAATGAACTGCCCTCATCACTGTGAAATCTACAATGTACGTCCTTGGTCTTATAAAGATTTACCAAAACGTTATGCTGAATTTGGTACAGTTTACAGATACGAACAAAGTGGTGAATTACACGGTTTAACTCGTGTAAGAGGGTTTACTCAGGATGACGCCCATATTTTTTGTACTCCAGAACAACTAGACGAAGAGTTTAAGAAAGTAATTGACTTGGTACTATATGTATTTGGTTCATTAGGATTCGAAAACTTTACGGCTCAGATTTCTTTGAGAGATAAAGAGAATAGAGATAAGTATATAGGTACCGATGAAAACTGGGAAAAAGCGGAGAATGCGATTATCAATGCCGCAAAAGACAAAAACCTAGACACGGTTGTAGAATATGGCGAGGCAGCTTTCTATGGTCCGAAATTGGATTTCATGGTAAAAGATGCTTTGGGAAGACAATGGCAATTAGGAACTATTCAGGTGGATTACAACCTGCCGGAACGTTTTGATTTAACGTACAAAGGATCTGATAATGAATTACATAGACCTGTGATGATTCACAGAGCACCTTTTGGATCAATGGAACGATTTATTGCTATTTTATTAGAGCATACAGCAGGAAATTTCCCGCTTTGGTTAATGCCAGAACAAGCTATAATATTGTCTTTGAGCGAGAAATATGAAATATATGCGAAAAAAGTTTTAGATTTGCTAGAAAATCACGAAATTCGCGCCCTCATTGATAATAGAAACGAGACAATCGGGAAGAAAATTAGAGATGCCGAAATGCAAAAAACCCCATTTATGTTGATCGTAGGTGAGGAAGAAGAGAAAAACGGCACCATATCTATCCGTCGTCATGGACAGGAAGGAAAAGGAAATATCAGCGTTACAATAGAAGAATTTGTTGCTATTGTAAACGAAGAGATCAATAAAACATTAAAAGTATTTACAGTTTAACTTAAATTATAAAGTCATAGCAATAAGAAGCAACAGAGGTTACCAACCTCGCGTAGAAAAAAAAGATGCACACAGAATAAACAGTCTTATTCGTGGTGTACAAGAAGTAAGACTTGTAGGAGAGAACATTGAGCCAGGAGTTTTTAAACTTTCGGAAGCTTTAAGATTAGCTGACCAATTTGAATTGGATTTGGTTGAGATTTCTCCTAATGCTGAACCACCGGTTTGCAAAATCATGGATTACAAGAAATTTGTTTACGAACAAAAGAAACGTGATAAAGTCTTAAAAGCGAAATCTACACAAGTTGTTGTGAAAGAAATCCGTTTTGGTCCACAAACCGATGAGCATGATTATGAGTTTAAGAGAAAGAACGCTGAAAAATTCTTGAAAGAAGGAGCGAAATTGAAAGCTTTCGTTTTCTTTAAAGGACGCTCGATTATCTATAAAGATCAAGGTCAAATCTTATTGTTGAGATTGGCTACAGATCTTGAAGAGTTTGGTAAAGTGGAAGCGATGCCAGTTCTTGAAGGAAAGAGAATGATTATGTTCATTGCTCCTAAGAAAAAGAAGTAAAATCCTCCCCCAACCCCTCCGAAGGAGGGGAGCAAAACCAAATAAGGTAAATTGTAAAAGGGACAAAAACATATAACTTCTCGGCTCTCTCCCCTTAGGGGAGGGTTGGGGAGGGTAAAGATAAGTAAGTAAGAATAAATTAAAACACTAGGAAAAAATGCCTAAAATGAAAACCAAATCTAGCGCCAAGAAACGTTTTAAAGTTACTGGTTCTGGGAAGATTAAAAGAAAGCATGCTTTTAAAAGTCACATCTTGACTAAAAAATCTAAAAAACGTAAATTAGCATTGACACACTCTGCGCTAGTTCACAAAACAGATATGAAAAGCATCAAACAACAATTAAGAATTATATAATAATTCTTTAGGTTAAAACAATTTAAAATAACCTTGGAGTATGGCCATTAAGTGCTTTTGATTAAATTCAAGCCGCCTGCTACAAAAAAACAATAAAATTATGCCAAGATCGGTAAATTCAGTTGCTAAAAGAGCAAGAAGAAAAAAAATAATGAAGCAAGCCAAAGGTTTCTTTGGTAGACGTAAAAACGTTTGGACAGTTGCTAAGAACGCGGTAGAGAAAGCAATGTGCTACGCTTACCGTGACAGAAAAGTGAACAAAAGAAATTTCCGTGCATTATGGATTCAACGTATCAACGCTGGAGCCAGATTGGAAGGAATGTCTTATTCACAATTCATGGGTAAAGTAAAAGCTAACGGAATCGAATTGAACCGTAAAGTTCTTGCAGATTTAGCTATGAACCACCCAGAAGCTTTCAAAGCAGTACTTAATAAAGTAAAATAAACGTTTTATCAACTCAATTTAGATTACTTACTTATATAGAAACCTCAATCGAAAGATTGGGGTTTTTTGTGTTTAAATCATGTTAAAACACTTTTAAAATTAAAAATTATACTAATCAGATCGCTTTTGTATTGTAATTAATTTCTGTACTTTCGGCAAATGATACTCAAAAAGCGATATTTCCCGATTTATATTTTAGCACTAATACTCTTTTTAGTACTTCAATCTTGTGAGAAAAAAGCACAAAAAAACTACCTGAAACAACACAACACAGCCGAAATTGAACGGCTCCTAAAACAGGCTCATAAACATTATGAAAATGGTAAATTTGATAGTTCATACTATTTTTATAACAAAGCCAAATCTACCGCTGAATTAAAAAAAGATACCTCAAGAATTATTCATTCATTAGCATGGATGGCACAAATACAATGTAATCAAGGAGATCATTCTGGAAGTGAAACTACAAGTATTGAAGCGTTCCCGTTTATAGAAAATTCTAATAAATATCTATATGGAGAAACTAACATATATATTGGGCTAGGGAACAATTACTTAATCACATTTGATAATGATAATGCAATATATTATTTCAAAAAAGCGATAAATTCAAAAACTGATGAAGAAATAAAATCTGGCATTATAAATAATATCAGTATGGCTTACACTGAAAAAGGTGATTATCAAAAAGCAATACAAATTCTCTTGCCGTTGATCCTAAAAAAAGAACTTTTAAATAATCCCGAAACATTTGCTCGAATAAATGATAATTTGGGACACACTTATGATAAATCTGGAAGTTCTAAAGCATTTTACTATTTAAATCAAGGATTAAAAATAAGAGAGCAAATAAAAGATAACTGGGGGATGATTTCAAGCTATTACAATTTATCTGAATATTATAAAACGAGAAATCCCAATTTATCTAATAAATATGCTCTGATTGCATACAAAAAAGCAACAAAGGTAAAAAGTGTTGATACTCGCTTGGAAAGTCTAAAACTATTAATCCAGAACAGTCCGGAAAAAAAATCGAAAGAATTCTCATTGCTTTATCTCCAAATTAATGATAGTATCATTAAAATAAGACAAAAAGCAAAGAATCAATTTGCTAAAATAAAATACGATTCCAAGAAAGAAAAAGAGGAAAATATAAAACTAAAAGCCCAAAAAGCACTTCAACTAGAACAACAACAAAATAGAAACCACCTTTTATATTTTATATTTGGAATTATTATTTTGATAAGTATTTTAATATCTAATTTTCTTGTAGCCAAAAATAAAAGAGAAAAAATAAAAGCCTCCTACACTACAGAGATTCGAATTGCAAAAAAACTTCATGATGAGTTGGCTAATGATGTGTATCATACCATGGCTTTTGCTGAAACACAGGATTTATCCACCAGCCAAAATAAAGAAATATTACTTAATAATCTAGATACCATTTATTCCAGAACACGAAACATTTCTAAAGAAAACAGCACTATAGAAACTGGTCCTTTCTTTGTATTCACCTTAAAAGAAATGATGTCTGGATTCAATACAAGTACTGTGAATATATTGACAAATGGAATAGATACAATCAATTGGACGACTTTAGAAGATAATAAAAAAATCACCGTTTATCGCGTACTTCAAGAATTGCTTGTCAACATGAAAAAGCACAGTCAATGCAGTTTAGTAGTAATAACTTTCAAAAAAAACGAAAATAAATTACAAATTGATTATACTGATAATGGAGTTGGAGCTACACACGATAAATTAAATTCAAAAAATGGATTACAGAATGTGGAAAACCGTATCCATGCTATAAAAGGAACAGTTACTTTTGATGGTAAATCCAGCAAAGGATTCAAAGTAAGTTTTATTTTCTCAATATAATAATAGCCTTATGTTTCACAAAGTTTTAGTTGCCGAAGTATATTGCTTCAGCTATTATTTAAGTATATATTTTTTAATAATATATTGAGATATTGGCTTTAAGGTTTTCTCTGTTTCTGGATGTAGTCCGGGCTGATTGAAATATTCATAATTTCCATCGAATGATTTTCCATACCAAACTATAGGTTTACCTTTTTTGAAGAAAACAGTATTTGTGTTAACCTCGATTTTTTTAAAAGACAATAAATCTTCGTTTAAAACTATTACGGATGTGATATTTCCTATTTCTGGTTTTTCATTTTTACAATCCACTGCTTCATAATGATCGCCTTCCCACTTCATACAATCTTTTTCGGGAAAAATTATATTCTTTACAGTATACCCCATAAAAAACAAGGATAAGAATACAGTAAAAATGATTGCTGTCTTTTTTCTTACCTTATCATTATTGTCAATTACTACTACTTTTTCAACCCATTTTTCTTCACTAGAATTATCCGCATCAAATTCCTTTTCTTCTGCCGATGAAGGAACCTCCACATTACTTCTTTCATTAATTTTTCCATTAAGTAAATACTTATTGTAAGGTCTTGGATTAAAATCAACAAGAATGGCTGCCAATTCAATCCTTGCCATATTCTCAGAATCTTTCTCTCCTTTTAAAAATGAGATTATAGGCTTGAATTTTCCAATATCAAAATTCTCAATTTCCTTCCTCAGATGTTCTTCTTCCTTTACATTAAAAAACATTCTAAATACATTCGAATCAGTTTTTGTTAAACTATTATTAAGTCTCATCAAACACAGATTTCGTAATTGAGCAGGTGTAGGATTTAATAAAATACCTGAAACTTCTTCAATTTTCGATACTTCATATTTTACTCTAACGGCACTCTTGTATTCTTCAAAAGTAATTTTGCACATAAGCATTTATCGGAATTATTCGGAATCCTATGGAAACCTTCTGAATTAGCGGAATCATCGGAATTCCAGTAAAATCATTCAACAAAGACAGCATTCCTTCGCTACAGAATCAGTTCCTGTTTTGAATTGCAATCAAGACAAATGTACAAAACTAGTTCTAAAAAAGTGTCGCTAAACAGCATGGCAAGTTTATTCGGGAAGTATAAATAATCTATTCTGTTTCAGCGCACTTCACTTCCCAAAAAGCAAAAGAACAACATGTTTTTAATGGCTTGCCTATTCTGGCAAAGATTCGATTTCAATATCGGACAGCCCAACCTATGTCTAATTTTTAATTCCAAAAAAATGAAAAGAATAATTCTAGTATCGTGTTATATCATTGCATGTGTTGCAATGGTTTCTTGCTCCAATGACGAAGTGGAAACAACTCCAAATAATAACAAACAACAAATATCCGCTGATGCAGATAGTGATTCAATTGATGGACAAAGTGGTCAAACTCCAATTCCTCCTCCAAAATAATAGCAATAATAATACAAAATCATAATTAGAACTGTATTTAAATTTAATTAATTTCTGTATTTTCGGGGAATGAAACTTAAAAAGTTAAATTCCCCATTTTTTATTTTATACTTTCTTTTGTTTATAGGACTTTTATCCTGCAAAAAAGAAACGAATATTACACCAAAACCCAAAAATGATACTGAATATAATCACTATTTTTCACTTGCTGAAAAATATTTTGAGAACCAAAAAAACGATAGTGCTTTCTATTATTATAATAAAATAAAATCTACTTCTGATGTTTCAACAGATAATGAAAAGATAATTTATTCATTATTAAAAATGGCCATCATTCAACAAAATGAAGGTGATTATTCAAGTAGTGAAACTACAGCGACTGAAATCTTACCGCTATTTCGAAAAGATACAAATCCAGCTTATAAATGCGCCATTTATAATCTATTAGGAATTAATTATAAGAACCTATATGATTATGATAATGCCATTTATTATTACAATCAAGCCTATAATCAAGCAGATAATGCATTACAAAAAGTAGTTCTTAAAAACAATATTGCCGTGGTATATATGGATAAGGAAGATTACCAACGTGCCATACAAATTCTTTTACCTTTGACTCTAAATAAACAGATTCCAAACGGTTCCGAGAACAATGCAAGAGCACTCGATAATTTAGGCTATTGTTATTTTAAAATTGGCGATTCAAAAAGTCTTGACTATTTAAATCAATCCTTGAAGATAAGAAAACAGATAAAAGATGACTTTGGAATAATGGCGAGTTATATTCATTTTTCTGAATTCTATAAAGATAGAAAACCAAATGAATCAAATAGCTATGCACGATTAGCCTATGAAAAAGCAACAGGAATTAACAATATTAATAATCGATTAAAATCATTAGCCTTATTAATAGAAAATAGCATTGGGAATGAATCAAAAAAATTCTCTGTGTTACACCTACGCATTAATGATAGCATTAACAAAGTGAGACAAAAGGCAAAAAATCAATTTGCTAAAATGAAATATGATTCCAAAAAAGAAAAAGAAGAAAATTTAAAACTAAAAGCCCAAAAAGCAGAAAATGCACTTCAATTAGAACAACAAAAAAATAGAAATCAACTTTTATATTTTGCAGTTGGAATTATTATTTTGATAAGTATATTTATCTCCAATTTTCTTGTAGCCAAAAATAAACGAGAAAAAATAAAAACCTCTTACAATACTGAGATTCGAATTGCAAAAAAACTACATGATGAGTTGGCTAACGATGTGTATCATACCATGGCTTTTGCCGAAACACAAGATTTATCCAACAGCCAAAACAAAGAAAAATTGCTTACCAATCTGGACACTATTTATTCCAGAACACGAAACATTTCTAAAGAAAATAGCACTATAGAAACAGGCTCCTTATTTATATCTAACTTGAAAGACATGATGTCCGGATTCAATAATAGTGAAGTCAATATATTGACCAATGGAATTGATACTATCAATTGGGCAACTTTGGAAAATAATAAAAAAATAACCGTTTATCGTGTGCTGCAAGAATTACTTGTCAACATGAAAAAGCACAGCCAATGTAGTTTAGTAATACTAACTTTCAAAAAAAATGAAAATAAATTACAAATAGATTACACTGATAACGGCGTTGGAGCAGCATTTGACGAAAAAAAATCAAAAAATGGACTGCAGAATGTGGAAAACCGTATTCAGGCTATAAAAGGAACAACTACTTTTGATACTAAATCCAATAAAGGATTCAAAGTAAGTTTTATTTTTCCAATATAATCATAGCCTTATGTTCCATAAAGTTTTAGTTGCCGAAGATTTAGACAGTATCAGTATGACCGTTGTTCAAGCACTCGAGGAACTTTCTGTTGTAGAAATTCACCATGCAAAATACTGTGATGATGCTTTTTTGAAAATAAAAAAAGCACTTCATGACGAGGAGCCTTTTGATTTACTGATAAGTGATTTATCATTTAAACCAGACCATCGAGAAAATAGACTCTCTACAGGTGAGGAGTTAATTGACGCTGTGAAAAAACTACAGCCAAATATCAAAACAATAGTATTTTCTATTGAAGATAAATCTTTTAGAATAAAATCCCTTTTTAATAATTCCGGAATCAATGCCTACGTATCTAAAGGACGCAATAGCATTCCTCAACTTAAAAATGCGGTTCAAAACATATTTAACAGTGATGAGAAAATCATTTCTGCTGAATTGTCCCATCTATTAAGAGACAAATCAATCTTGGAAATCGAAGCCTATGACATTTCTCTTTTGAAATTTTTATCTAAAGGATTAATTCTAGACGAAATAGCATTAGAATTTAAAAAATCTGGAATCATTCCTAATGGCAGCAGTAGCATAGAGAAGCGAATCAATAAACTTAAAATATATTTCAAGGCCAGTAACAATGTGCATCTTATTTCCATAACCAAAGATTTAGGATTGGTATAATCTTCTCCATCGTACTCTATAAAAGAATGGAACAAAAATTCCATAGCCCACTCAACTAATAGTCACTAATTAATTTAAAAAATTAGTAATCCCGAATCGTACGAACTGAATATTTTTTCAACTTTTTTGAAAATAATTACCCCCTTTTACGGTTTCCCGTAAAGAATTAATTTTTATTAGGATTACGTTTGGCCTGTTTAACTTTAAAATTTAAAAAATGGCCAATTTTACAACTGAAGACTTAGCATTTACAGGATATTCACAAACAGTCGATGCAACAAATAATCCCAAGTATATTGAAATTTTCAATCCCATTTATGTAGATAAAACTGAAGAATGTGAAGTAGTCCATTTTTGTAATCAGTTTTTAGAAAAATATAAAGTCCCTCAAACAAAATCAAGTTTCCAAAAAGTAGAAAGCTTTTTACAACACTCTATTTTAGAACATCAAATTTATCGAGAAGAATTATTAGACTGGATTGCGAGCAACTGGATTAAATTATAATTAGTCTTTTGGTTCTGTGAATCCATGTAGAAGAATTAATCCAGATTAAGTTTCAACCTTGATTTATATTTTTTCCTGCCTTACGGTTTCCCGTAAGGATGCCATTTTCATTACGTCTAATTTTGTTTTAATAAAAGTAAAATCCAATTTCATCAAAAACAATCAAGTCATGATAAAAACCGATACTGAATTTGTATTAAATGAAACGCCAAAAAAGGAGAATCCAATCATAAATTACAAACGAGTTGACGATTATTCAAATTATGCAAAAGAATATATAACACATTATAAAAAATCGCTCAAGGGAAATTCAATTTCATTATCAAAATACCCATATATGAAAGTAAAATGGGAAGCTTTAGGCATGAAATTGGAGAAAGCCAAAAAAAAGGAGCTATTGACAAATCAGCAAATGAAAAAAGTATTGAAAATTCAGATGAAAATAGTAAATACTTGTTGCAACTAAATATCCAATATTAAAACACCGAATGAAAAAAATTTTACTGATAGGACTTATCATACTCTTCACACTCTCCCCTTGTTCTCCAAAAAAAGAAAAACAACAACAACGAGTTTACTACAATACCTATAATTATAAATATGATGATGAAATCATCAATAGAGACTCTATAAGATAAAGCAAATTATCTTAATCGAAAACTATAGTCCTGTAATGAATTGTCACAAATTAAAAATACGAATTTGAAATTTTATTGGAATAATTTTTTTTGTTTTAGTATCTCTAACTTTTTCAAGAATGAAGCTTTAAAATACTATTTTTTATCTAAAATGAGGTTTCCCGTAAAGAAACTATTTTTAATGAAGGTACGTTTGGAGGCAATTAAAACCCAAACCAATGAAACCTTTATTTTTTTTAAATTTTAATTTATTCTTTTCAGCACAATTGGCAATACTATTTATTGGGGCTCTTTGTATCATTTATCTGGTATATAAAATTTGGCAAAAAAAGATAAGAATGTGGAAACCCGTAAAGAATTGATTTTTAATGGGTGTAGGTTTGTTTCTAACTAATTAATATCGAAATATTATGGAACTAATTATTCAACTCAAATCATTAGCCGACAAAATCAATCAGCTAAAAGATAAAATTGAAACCGAAGAATCTACTAAACATGCATTTGTACTACCATTCATCAACATGCTTGGTTACGATGCTTTCAATCCTCTGGAAGTCGTGCCTGAATTCACTGCCGATTTAGGTTTAAAAAAAGGAGAAAAAGTAGATTATGCCATTTTTCAAAACGGAGAACCTATACTGATTGTTGAATGCAAAAGCTGGAAAGAAAATCTTACGATTCACAGTTCACAATTATTTCGCTATTTCCATGTTACTAAAACACGTTTTGCTCTTTTAACGAATGGGATTCAATATCAGTTTTTTACTGATTTGGACGAGAAAAATAAAATGGACCAAAAACCATTTCTTGAATTTGATATAATCAATCTCAAAGAAAATATCATTGTTGAAATTGCCAAATTCCACAAATCAAGTTTCAATGTAGACCATATTGTAAACAATGCAAGTGCATTGAAATATACTAAAGAGATAAAAAAGCAAATCAATGACGAACTGGATAATCCTTCCAATGAATTTGTCAAACTCTTTGCAAACAAAGTCTATACAGGAAGACTCACCGAAAAGGTTATGGAAGAATTCAAAGAATTAGTCCAAAAAGCATTCAATCAATTTATCAGTGAAAAAATTAATGATCGTTTAAATGCTGCTCTCAATAAAGAAACAATTAAACAAAAAGAAGAGCAAATAGAACCTGTTGAAGAAGAAAGCCGAGTGGTTACAAGCGAAGAAGAACTGGAAGGTTATCGAATTATAGTTGCCATTCTAAGACGTAAACTTCCTGTAAATCGAATCGTTTATCGTGACACACAATCCTACTTCGGGATTCTTCTCGACGATAACAACCGTAAACCATTATGCCGACTACATCTTAATGGAGGCAAAAAATATATTGGTCTTTTTAATGATAATAAAACTGAAGTAAGACAAGTCATTCAAACTGTAGATGACATTTATCAATTTGAAAAGGAATTGTTGGAGACGGTTGGGTTGTATGAAGTATAAATAGAGTAATAATCTTTTGAATTAGCATTCAAAGGCTTTCAACTAACTAAAAACCCTTTGTAACCAATTGATTTCAAAATTTTAAGTAAATGAAACATCCAAAATTAGAAATACTGATTTACTATCCAATTATGGATAAAATAATGAAGATTTTCATATCAACAAAAAAAATACTATTTTGGCTAAAGCCAATTTAACATTCTATTTATTTTTAACCTCCAGCTAAAGCAGGAGGCAATTTAAAATTATAATATTTAAAATTCATACCTCATTTAGTTTTTCAATTTTTGATTGGTTCCAATATTTTGAATTGCCCCCATTTTCAAATGGGGAATACTAATAAATACTATCCAATTGGCTTTAGCCTAATATTTGTTCCGAAAAAGAATCAAAAAAATTAGATTTGGCTATTTCTAAATCAACTTTTTAAAATCCAAACTATGTCATTCATAAAAGTTTACATCCATTTTGTTTGGAGTACAAAAAACAGAGCGCCTTTTCTAACGACACCGGAAATTAGAAAAACTGTTTGGAATCATATCCGAAAGAATGCAAAAGAAAAAGGAATTCATATTGATTTTATAAATGGATACAAAGACCACTGTCATTGCCTGATTTCATTGGGAGTTGACCAAACAATCCAAAAGGTGATGCAGTTGATAAAAGGAGAATCTTCTTTTTGGATTAATAAACAAAATCTCATTTTAGATAAATTTGAATGGCAGGATGAATATTTTGCTGTTTCTATCGGTGAATCTGTTTTAGATAGAGTGAGGAATTACATCAAAAATCAGGAACAACACCACAGCAAAAAAACATTTCAGGAAGAATATGATGAATTTATAATAAAATATGGATTTCATAAATATGCCGATGGCTGAATTTTCTCCTGCTAAATTCCCTCCTGCTTTAGCTGGAGGAATAATAATATTTTGGCTAAAGCCAATTTGAATTTAATATATTTTCCCTTCCAGCTAAAGCTGGAGGCAATTCAAAACAATCCAATATCCATAATCTCCTTCATTTTGAATTGCCCCCATTTTTAAATGGGGGATATAAAATGCAATCAAAAGGGCTTTATCCAAAATATTTTTCCTTAATCAAAATAAATGAAAATTCTCTATTCTCTCTTACTATTCCTTATTTCCTCCATTGCTTTCTCCCAAACCAAACTCCTTTCTTGGAATTTGGAAAACTTTGGTAAATCAAAATCTGAAGAAACAATCAACTACATTGCAAATTCGCTGAGAGATTATGATATTATTGCCATTCAGGAAGTGGTAGCGGGTTATGGCGGAGCGCAGGCAGTAGCAAAACTGGCAGATGAACTTAATTGCAAAGAAGCCAAATGGGATTATGTAATTAGTGATCCAACCAGCAGTAGTGCCTATAAAACCGAACGCTACGCTTTTATCTGGAAAACAGCCAAGTTAAAGAAAATTGGGAGAGCCTGGCTCGAGAAAAAATACCATTTGGAGATTGACAGAGAACCTTATTTCTGTACGTTTGAATATGAAAACAAACAGTTTACTGTGGCTAATTTCCATGCCATAACCAAAAATAAACAACCTGAAACCGAGATTAAATATTTCAAATTTTTACCGGAAGAATATCCCACTTTGAATTTAATTTTTGCAGGGGATTTCAATTGTCCGCAATCACATACGGTTTTCAATCCTTTGAAAAAAATGGGGTATCAGTCTATTTTGGTTGACCAAAAAACGTCGCTGAAACAAGAATGCAAAAATGATAAATGTCTCGCATCAGAATTCGACAATATGTATTTCAAAACTTCGAAAATCACTACCCTAAATTCGGGGGTTATTCCATTTTACAAAAACTTCAACACACTAAAAGAGGCCAGAATAATATCCGATCATATTCCTATTTGGTTTGAGTTTTCTTTGAATTGATAAAATTGAATATAAATAAGAATGAATAGCACACCGATTTAACGGATTGAACAGATTTACACGAATTAAAAAAATCATATTTGTCATTTAGTAACTCAAAATAAAAACTTCAATGATTTCATTAATTATCATTAAAATCTGGGTAAAATTTATGTAATCCGTGTCTAAAACAATCCATATTTGCACAAAAAAACTTAATGGATATAATCAGCGTAAACCTGTTCAATCCGTGTTATCCGTGTGCCAATAAATCATTCAAAAACTTCAAAATTATCCCCATCAAAACTGGCAAAAACCATACTGGGATGAGAATCTTGATGAAACATATTCCCTTGATTATCAATAGCAATTGCGCCTGCAAAACCATCATAAGGTTTTAATTCGTTGAACGTTTTAGTAAAGGCTTCTTGCAAAGTAAATCCATCGGTAACACGAGTGACAATTTTGGCAGCTGTTGCATTACTTACAATATCCTCGCCCACTCCAGTTAAACTCACACCGCAAAATGCATTGGCATAATTTCCTGCTACAGTTGCAGAATCAGAAATGCGTCCCGGAATTTCAAAACCTTTTCCGCCTGTTGAAGTAGCCACGGCAATTTTTCCGTTTTGATCGAAAGCCACACAACCCACCGTTCCTGTTCTTAGTGATTTCAGTTTCGCTTCATATTCAGCTCGTCGTTGCGGAATCTCGGTTGAAAAAGATTCGAAACCGTGTTGCCGTGCAAAATTAGTTGCTCCACTTCCGCCTAAAACTCTATCGTCAAATTCCATCAATATTTGGGCCACCTGAACTGGATTCTTCACTTCTTCAATATTGATAACACCACTCATTTTCTGAGTTTCACCATCCATAATTGCAGCACTCATTCTTATTTTTCCGTCACTTTGTATTTGAGAACCAATTCCTGCATTAAACAATTCATTATCTTCCAAAAGGGAAACTGCATAAACAACAGTTTCTAATGCCGAATGGTTTTTTAAAAATGCATAGGAATCTTTCACTATTCGTTCTAGTGCATTTTGCTTGGCAACTTTTGTTTCGTGATTGGTAGATGATTCAGAGAAAAAACCGCCGTGTATGATTAGTTTCATGTTATGGGTGTTGGGTGTTGGGTGTTGGGTGTTGGACTAAAGACTAAAACCAATTACCCGAAACCTGAATTACAAGTAATGTGAAGATTGTATATGCATTAAATGCGTTTCTAGATTATAGGTGTCAAATTTGCTCATGACATGTGTTACCAAATGTGAAATTGATATCGGTTGTCCTAATTCTACTTTCGTCAAATTAGTATCTTTTATTTCACGACCATCAACCAAAATAACCAATCCGGAACCAATAGCTTCCATTTGGGTATTATTGGTAATCAACAATCCCGTATCTTCTCCAAGCCCTATTCCCAGTACTCTGGGATTACCAACAACGGCTTGAAAAAGTCTGCCAATTCTACCGCGTTGTACAAAATGAGTATCGATAATAACACCATCTATTAAACCCAATCCGCTTGAAATTTTCACTTCGCCTTTCAACAAGGCTTCAGAACTACTGCCCTGATAAATCATATTATTGGAAGCTGCCGCAGCTCCGGCAGAAGTACCGGCATAAATAAATTCTTCGTTATGGTATTTATCCAATAAAATATCGTGAAATGGTGTTCCACCAAGAATGGAAGTCAATCGCAATTGATCACCTCCGGTAAACATAACAATATCTGCTGCTTTTAATCGGGCCAAAACAGCTTCATCGGCAGCTTGCTCGCGTCTTTCGATAGTAAGTATATCAACATTTTTGGCATTCAAATACTCAAATGCTTTAACATATTCAGGTCCAATTTCTCGTGGAATGATTGAAGCCGTTGTAATGACTTCTATTCGTGAATTCTCTTTGTGTTTTGATTCGTTTAGTATCCTTTTTAAAATTCCAGTTTCAAAAAAGTTTAAATTGCTAGTTGCATTTTTATCCAAATCGGTTTCAGTAAAACTTCCTTTATCTACCGCACCTCCTATTATTATTAGTTTTCCTAGTATATTCATTTTGTAAAAATAACCAAAAAGATAAAAAAAGCCATTGAAGTAGTCTTTTTTTTTAAATTATAACAAACTGAATAATTATTGTTTATTTTTGAGGAAATAAATTTTGATTCCTCTTTTTAAAAAACTATATTAGTTGAATTCTATACTTTTTTTTAAAAACACCACCACCTAAAACAATCTTTTTTTTCAAAGTTAGAATATATTAGTTTTAAAATCAATTCATTACATATCCATTTTTTAGTTCAAAAAATAACATTTCCGTTTTATGAAAATAATTAAAGTACAAGCCCTTCGTGGCCCCAATATTTGGAGCATCCAAAGAAAAAAATTAATTCAAATGCGGTTGGATTTGGAGGAAATGGAACAATTTCCAACTAATAAAATAGAAGGATTTAGAGAACGAATTGAAGCTATGTTCCCTACAATGATTGAGCATCGCTGTTCTGAAGGTTGTCGTGGCGGATTTTTTTCCAGAGTGGAACGCGGTACTTGGATGGGACATGTAATTGAACATATTGCTCTTGAGATACAATCTTTGGCAGGAATGGAAACCGGCTTTGGTAGAACCAGAGAAACCAAAACTCCAGGTACTTATAATGTAGTCTTTAGTTATACCGAAGAAAATGTTGGTCTTTTTGCTGCAGAATCATCTGTTGCTATTGCCGAAGCATTAATTGCCGGAACTGATTACGATTTAAATGCCGACTTACAAAAAATGCGTGAAATACGGGAACGTGTACGACTAGGACCAAGTACCGGAAGTATTGTAGAAGAAGCCGTTTCCAGAAATATTCCTTGGATAAGACTTGGAACAAATTCCTTAGTTCAACTAGGATATGGTATCAATCAAATGCGTTTCCAAGCAACAATTACCTGTAAAACCAGCAGTATTGCAGTAGATATCGCCTGTAATAAAGAGCAAACCAAAAAAATGTTGGATATGGCCTCGATTCCTGTTGCCAATGGAAGCATTTGTGTAGACGAAGAGAGTTTGTCCGAAACCATTAAAAAAATTGGATATCCTATTGTGCTAAAACCATTGGGTGGAAATCATGGAAAAGGTGCATCTATTAATGTTACCAATTGGGAAGACGCCGTTTCAGGGTTGGCTTTTGCACAAGAATATGGCAAACGTGTCATCGTAGAAAAATTCATTACCGGTTTCGACTTTAGGATATTAGTCATCGATAATAAATTAGTTGCTGCTGCAAAACGAGTTCCTGCTCACATAATAGGAAATGGAAAAGACACTATTCAGCAATTAATTGACACAACCAATCTGGATCCTAGAAGAGGTTATGGTCATGAAAATGTGTTAACCCAAATAGATGTCGATAGAGATACCGAAGACTTATTGGAAAAACTAGGCTACACATTGGAAACCATTCCGAGAATTGGCGAAATTGTATTTCTAAAATCTACAGCAAATTTAAGTACTGGCGGAACTTCTGTAGATGTTACCGATATGATGCACCCTGAAAACATTTTTCTTGCCGAAAGAATTTCAAGGGTAATTGGATTAGACATTTGTGGTGTTGATATCATGGCTGAGAATTTAACACAACCTTTAAAAGAAAATGGCGGTGTAATTCTGGAAGTCAATGCGGCTCCGGGTTTTAGAATGCACCTTGCTCCTTCTGAAGGATTACCTAGAAACGTAGCTTCGCCGGTTATTGACATGTTATATCCTCCGGGTAAATCCTTTCGTATTCCTATAATTGCTGTGACGGGAACCAATGGCAAAACCACCACTACCCGCCTTTTGGCACATATTGTAAAAAATAATGGTTTCAAAGTAGGATTCACCACATCGGATGGAATTTATATTCAAAATCACATGATGGAAAAAGGAGATACAACGGGACCAATCAGTGCCGAATATGTTTTGAGAGATCCAACGGTGGAATTCGCCGTTTTAGAAACGGCTCGAGGTGGAATCCTTCGTTCTGGTTTGGGATTCAGCCGTTGCGATATTGGAATTATTACCAATATTCAGGAAGACCATTTGGGTTTAAGTGATATTCACTCCTTAGATGATTTGGCAAGAGTTAAAGCCACAGTGGTAAAAAGCATCAAGAAAGACGGTTGGGCTGTTTTGAATGGAGACGATGAACATTGTGTAAAAATAGGTCAAGATCTAAATTGCAATGTCGCTTATTTTAGTTTGAGTGAAGACAGTGATTTCATTAAAAAACTTTGCGCTGAAGGAAAAACGGTTGCAGTATATGAAAACGGGTTTATTACCATCAAAAAAGGGGAATGGAAAATCCGAATCGAACGCGCCACTCACGTTCCTTTAACGTTGGGAGGAAAAGCAAAATTCATGATTGCCAATGTACTTGCGGCAACTTTAGCGAGTTATTTATGGGGTTTTAAAACAGAAGATATTAGTTTGTCATTACAGACTTTTATTCCAAGTGCGGCACAAACTCCGGGTCGTATGAATATTTTTGAGTTTAAAAAATTTAAAGTATTGATTGATTTTGCTCATAATCCATCCGGTTACAAAGGTGTGGAAGAATATTTGCAAAGTGTCGATGCTACTAAGAAAATTGGAATTATTGCAGGTGTTGGTGATCGCCGTGACGAAGATATTAAAGAATGTGCTTTTATAGCAGCCCGAATGTTCGACCACATTATCATTCGACAAGAAAAATACCTGAGAGGAAGAACCGAAGACGAAATTATTGATTTAATACTCGAAGGAATTAAAAATTCAGGTAAAATAGTTACTTATGAAATTATTCCTAAAGAAACTGAAGCGATTAAACACGCTATTAATTGTGCCGAAGAAGGAAGCTTCATCACTGCATTAAGCGATGTGGTTACTAATGCTATCGATATTGTACAAGAATATTTAGATAAAGAAAACGAACACGGAACTGTCTAGCTTTAAATACAATAAACTTAAAAACAACTCAATTAAGTACTTGATTGAGTTATTTTTTTGTAATTTTGTTTTAAAATAAATTAAAATGAAAGTAATAAACTATACCGATTTACGTCTAAATCTAAAAAAATGGATGGATAGTGTTATTGATGATATGGAAGAAATCATCGTAAAAAGAAAAGACAATAAAGATTTGGTTTTAATTTCGCTTGATGAGTATAATTCTTTAAAAGAGACCAATTATCTTTTATCAGGAAAAAACAGAGAAATATTACTGAAAGCGGTCGAAGACGTAAAAAATAAAAAAACATTCCAAAAAGAATTGATTGAAGAATGAAAATAATTTGGCATTCACAAGCTTGGGATGATTATCTCTATTGGCAAAAAACAGATAAATCAAAACTCAAAAGAATTAATGAGTTAATAAAATCTACAACGAGAACTCCTTTTGAAGGAATCGGAAATCCGGAACCTTTAAAACACGAACTTCAAGGGTATTGGTCAAGAAGAATAGACTCCGAACATCGTTTGGTTTACACCATAAAAGAAGAAGATCTGATAATAATTACTTGTAAATACCATTATTAATTGTCTAGTCCTGAAAAAGTTGACACGGATTAGGATTTGAAATTACATTAAATATTATATGACAGTCCGCAATATGTTCCAAAGGATAAAATATGGCACACAGATAACACGGATTGAACGGATTTTGCACAGATTTAAATAACAGTTTGATTCACCAAGTAAAAAAATCCGTGTAAATCGGTATAATCTGTACAATCTGTGGGCTAATATTTATGCTTTATAAATGTACAAACGACGAAAATTGTATTCGAAATGATTTTAGTCCGCATTACGGATAGTCATAAAATATTAACCTCGGAAGCAAAAACTTTCGAGGTTTTTTCTGTTTTTTCTAAAAAATCGACATTCCAGTCTTAGTCGTCAATAATTCCAAGGCATTCATCCCCAAATCTGAATTTCCTTTTTCATTAAGTCGTGGGCTCCATGTAGAAACAACAAAGTTTTTAGGATATAAAGCTGCAATTCCCCCACCTATTCCACTTTTTCCCGGCAATCCTACTTTATAAGTATATTCACCTGACTCATCATAAAAACCGCATGTTTGCATTAAGGCATTCAATCGTTTTACTTGACTTTTAGTTAAAACTTGTATTCCTGATATAGTTTTTCCTTCATTGGCAAGAAAGAAAAAGGAATGAGCTAATTCCTTACACGTCATTTCTATGGAACACTGATGGAAATAAAAATCCAAAACCGTTTCTACATCATTTGTAATATTCCCAAATGACTTTAAAAAATTAGCTAATGCGGCATTTCTAAACCGAGTGTCTTTCTCAGATTGTGCTACTTTTAAATTAAAATCAATAGTTGGACTTCCTGAAATCATTCGTATAAAATCCAAAAAATCTTGTTTAGGATTTTCCAAATGGGTCACAAGCATATCTGCAATAACAATTGCTCCTGCATTGATAAATGGATTTCGTGGAATGCCCTTTTCATATTCCAATTGTACTAATGAATTAAATGCACTACCTGAAGGTTCTACTCCTACTCGTTCCCAAATCCTTTCATCCAAGAATGAAAATGCCAAAGCTACAGTCAAAACTTTAGAAACACTTTGAATAGAAAATTTTTCGTTGCTATCTCCAATTCCAAAGTCCTCGCCTTCAATACTTATCAAATGAATCCCAAATTTATCCGGGTCAACTTTTGTTAATTCGGGTATTGATATAGAAACATTACCAATAATAGGAAGTGTTTTTGATTCTTGATAAATCTCGTGCAAAATGGTTTCGTAGTTCATCTAAAGAGTTTAATGAAATTTTTAATATTTTTAATATTAGGTCTTTTGTTTTTTCTTCTTAGCTGCAGGAAATAACACATTATTCAAAATCAGCCTATAACCTGGTGAATTGGGATGTAAATCCAGAACTGTTGGCGTATCTCCCACTTGATGCTGGAAATCTTCAGGATCGTGACCACCATAAAAAGTGAACATTCCTTTCCCTTTTTCGCCATGAATGTAACGTACTTCGCCATTAAGTTCACAGTTTCCCATAACCAAAACATTCGATTTTACTAAAGATACATCAAAAGAAGTGGTCTGTCCCATGAATCCTTTTACCAATTGTGTGTGGTTTTGACATAGCATACTCGGGATTGGATCCCATTTTGCCGAAAATTCCATTAAGGTAAAATAATCCTTGTCCATCGGAATTCTTCTTTTCGTAGTCATATCAATATCCGAAAATTCATATTGCTCCGCTCTTCTTTCTAAAATAAAATCTTTGAAAGCAAACGAATTATTGTAATTCATTTTTGATTGGTAATTAGGATCACTCGCATCTCCATCAAACATGGCTTCGCAAATATCTACTCCATCTGCTGCTAAAGCAATATCAAAACTATCCGTTGCGGAACACATCGCAAACATAAAGCCACCTCCAATAACGAAGTCCCTGATTTTTTTGGCAACAGCTCCCTTTTCTTGAGATACTTTCGAATATCCTAATTTGGTTGCCAATGCTTCGGCATCTTTCTTTTGTTCAATGTACCAAGGAACATTTTTGTATGCTCCATAAAATTTACCGTATTGACCCGTAAAATCTTCATGATGCAAATGCAGCCAATCGTAAAGTAATAATTGGTCACTTAAAACTTCATCATCATAAATTGGTGTAAAAGGAATTTCGGCGTAAGTCAAAACCAACGTCACCGCATCATCCCAAGGCTGTTTTCCTTTAGGGGTGTAAACGGCAACTTTTGGCGCTTTTTCAAGCACTATCGTTTCCATATTTTGAGAAGGACTCGAAATTTCATCCAAAATCCTAGCTTCTTCACTATCAGAAAGGATTTCAAAACTCACACCCCTAATCTGGCATTCTTTACGTATTTCTTCAGCATCAGGCAGTAAAAAAGAACCGCCTCGATAATTAAGCAACCAACTTGCTTTGTACTTTTTATCCAAACACCAATACGTAATTCCATAGGCCTTCAAATGATTTTGCTGCGTAGTTTCATCCATTGGCAACAAAATAAAAGAGGCTTTCGCCGAAAAGGAAATAAAAATTAGTAGAATATAGAGTGACTTTCTAAAAGACATTGCCGTTTTTATTCCAAAGATAACAGTTTTTAAGTGATGAAAATCATAAAAAAAACTACTAAAAAAGTACCGTCTGGATACAAGTTTAAAAAGGACACAGATAACATCGATTGAAAAGATTCATACAGATTTTATGATATTATAAAAAAGTTAGCCACGAATTTCACTAATTTTTATGAATTAATTCGTGAAAATTAGTGAAATTCGTGGCTAAAATTTCCTCTAAATATTTGTGTCCAGACGGTAACTAACTATAAGCAGCGGATTTTAAATTTATATTTTAGAACGGAACATCACTGTCATCGTCCAGGTCATTCAAATTACTACCAAAAGCTTCATTGGCTGATGGCAAATTTTTAGTAATAAAAGGATTGTCATCTTGGTTCATACTTGATGGTAAATCATCATAACTTCCGCTATGATCTTCTAAATTATCAAACTTTCCTAGATGTCCAATAAACTTCAACCGAACGTTTTCTATACTACCATTACGGTGTTTAGCTATCATTATTTCTGCCTGGCCTGCAGTTGGTGAGGCTTCATCATCATCCCATTCGTCAATTTTGTAATATTCGGGACGATATAGAAACGATACAATATCAGCATCTTGTTCAATCGCACCCGATTCACGAAGGTCAGAAAGCAAAGGTCTTTTACTGGAACCACGGGTTTCAACCGCACGGGACAATTGAGAAAGTGCAATAACAGGAACATTTAATTCCTTGGCTAATGCTTTTAAATTTCGAGAAATCGTAGAAATCTCCTGCTCTCTATTTCCTCCTCCTTTTCCGTTTCCACCAGCAGTCATCAATTGCAAGTAATCGACAATAATAATTCTTATGCCATGTTGCGAAACCAAACGTCTCGCTTTTGCTCTTAAATCAAAAATAGATAGTGAAGGCGTATCATCAATAAACAGTGGGGCTTTTTCTAAATTTTTAACTTTGGTACTCAATTGTTCCCATTCGTGTTTTTCCAGTTTTCCAGTACGCAATTTCTCCGATGACAAACCTGTTTCGGAAGAAATCAAACGGGTTATCAACTGAACTGATGCCATCTCCAGAGAAAATAAGGCAACTGGCATTCCGAAATCAATTGCCATATTTCGTGCCATCGATAATACAAATGCCGTTTTACCCATTGCTGGCCTTGCCGCTATAATAATTAAATCACTTGGTTGCCAACCCGAAGTAATCTTATCTAATTTATCAAATCCAGTCGCTACACCACTCAATCCTTCCTGACCGGCAATTTCCTCGATTCTTTTTTTGGCCTGCAACACTAAACTCTGCGCCGTTTCGGAACTTCGTTTTATGTTCCCTTGTGTCACTTCGTACAATTTAGATTCGGCTCTATCCAACAAATCAAAAACATCCGTTGTTTCATCGTAAGAATCTTCAATAATTTCAGTAGATATACGAATCAAACTGCGTTGAATAAATTTCTGAAGGATAATCCTGGAATGAAATTCAATGTGCGCAGAAGACGATATCTTTTGCGTAAGCTGAATTAAGTAAAAATCGCCTCCTGCCAAATCTAATTTTGCATTTTTCTTAAGTTGTGCAGAAACGGTTAATAAGTCAATAGGCTGTGTTTCTGTAAACAACTGAACGATAGCCTCAAAAATATGTTTGTGAGCATCTTTATAAAAAGCATCGGGCTGTAAAATATCAATTACATCATCTACCCCTTTTTTATCAATCATCATGGCACCAAGCACAGCCTCTTCTAAATCGAGAACCTGCGGTTGCAATTTTCCTTTTTCAAGGCTTATTATAGTAGTTTTATCAACCTTCACAGGATTAATATTTCTGAAGTTTTCCATAGAGCGAAAGTAACAAAAATTAAAAAAATATTGTCATTGAGTTGTTACAAATAATTGTTCATAAGTAACTATTTTTTGTTTATAACCATAAAAAAATCCGAAACTGTAAGGCTTCGGATTAAATATCAAATTGTAAGATTTTACTCTTTATATTCACCCATTTTACTGTATTTGTCCATTCTTTGAGCAACTAATTGTTCTGTTGATAAGTCTTTCAATTCATTAAATCCTTTCATAATATATTGCTCCACCGTTTTGAAAGCAGTCTCTCTATCGTAGTGCGCTCCACCTAATGGTTCAGGGATAATATCATCCACTAATTTTTGTTTTTTCATGTCAGCAGAAGTCAATTTCAATGCTTCGGCAGCTTGTTCTTTATATTCCCAGCTTTTCCATAAAATAGAAGAGCATGATTCAGGAGAAATAACAGAATACCAAGTGTTTTCCATCATATATACCTTGTCACCAACACCTATTCCTAATGCTCCACCAGAAGCTCCCTCACCAACAATTACAGTAATAATTGGCACTTTTAGACGAATCATTTCGATGATGTTTCTGGCAATAGCCTCGCCTTGTCCTCGTTCTTCGGCTTCAAGTCCCGGATAAGCACCCGGAGTATCAACTAAAGTCAATACTGGAATACCAAATTTCTCGGCCATTTTCATCAATCGCAATGCTTTTCTGTATCCTTCAGGATTTGGCATTCCAAAATTACGAAACTGACGTGTCTTCGTGTTGAATCCTTTTTGTTGACCAACAATCATAAAAGATTGTCCGTCAATTTTTCCTAAACCACCAATCATGGCTTTATCATCTTTAAAACCTCTATCCCCAAAAAGTTCTAGAAAAGTATCCCCACATAAAGCACGTACATGATCCATTGTATAAGGACGACTAGGATGTCTTGATAGTTGTACGCGTTGCCAAGCGGTCAAATTTTTATAAATATGTCTTTTGGTCTCTTCTAGTTTTTTGTTGATTTGTTTGCAAGTATTCGTCACATCAACATCTGATTCCTGACCAATAACCAGACATTTATCTAACTGTTCTTCTAGTTCTTTTATTGGAAGCTCAAAATCTAAATATTCCATAGGATTTCTGCGTTTTATTTTTATTTGGAACGGCAAAGATAAAATTTTAAATCGTTCAAAAAGGTAAATTTCATATTTATGTGCAAAAGTTTGCTTCATCAAACTTTGAGAACTTATTCTATTTTGTCCTTTTGATAGTGTTTAATCACACCGTTTAGGATTACTGTGATCACAATTATAACGGCTCCGATATAGAATTCAAAGCTCATTTTTTCTTTTCCACCAAGGATAAAATAGGCCAAAACAATCCCATAAACCGGCTCTAGATTAGTCGTCAGCATTACGGTATAGGGCGTCAGTTTTTGCATGACTTTCACCGAAGCAGTAAAGGCATAAGCGGTGCAAATAGAAGCTAAAATCAAAATTAAAACCCAATTATTGAAAGTCAAAACAAAGAAATCTAACGTGAATTTTTGCTGAAATAAAAAGTAAACTGTAATAAAGAATACACCTGCCATGAATTCATAAAATGATATCACGGAAGGATCGTGATTTTCTATCAGTTTTCCGTTCATCAGCGTAAACAAAACCCCTAATATTATGGACACCAAAGCGTATAACATACCTTCCAAATAATTGACCTCCACTTTCATGATCAATGCCAATCCAGCGATAATAATGAGCCCAAAAAACACTTCATACCAAAGTACTTTTCTGCCGTAAAAAATAGGTTCCAGCAGCGATGCAAAAAAAGCGCCCAAAGAGAAAACCGAAAGTGTAATGGAAACATTGGAAACATGAATCGCTTTGAAAAAAGTGATCCAATGCAGCGCGATTAATAACCCTACAAAAATTAATTTTAAGAATGATTTTAAAGGGATTCTAAATGATTTTCTTTTGAATACAATAAACAGCGATAAAAAAACGCTTGCAAAAAACATGCGGTACCAAACCAAAGCATCGGCTGTTATGGTGATTAAAGCGCCTAAAATAGCGGTAAAACCCCAAATAAAAACAATCAGATGCAGGTTTAAATAAGGCTGCAATTTATCGTTTTGCATTTCGTAATAAATAAATGGCTAATACCCCAAAAGCAACATTGGGCAACCAAACTGCCAACATGGGAGGAATACTTGATTTTTCGGCCAATACGCCAAAAATTTTATCAAAGAAGACAAAGGCAAAAGCTAATGCAATTCCTATCGCCAAGTTGATTCCCATTCCGCCTCTTCGTTTCATGGATGAAACCGAAACCGCAATTATGGTAAGAATAAATGCCGAAACCGGAACACTGAATTTTTTATACAGCACCACTAAATACACATTGATATTAGACGAACCCCGTTTTTTTTCCTTGTCAATAAACTTAATCAGCTTATTCAAACTCAATGTTTCAGCAATATATACCACAGGGGTTAAATCCTCCAGATCAAACCTAAAACGGGCATCTTTTTGAGGTGCTTTTTCAATTTTGTCGCCAAATTCCCCTACCGTTCTTTTGGTATAATCATACATGGTATAGGTTTTATCCTTTGGATTCCATTTGATTCTGCTTGCCGTAATTTTATACTCCAGTTTCTCTTTATTGAACTTTTCCAATGAAAAATTAAAAGCAGTCTTTGATAAAGTATTAAAGCTGTTTACATAGATAAATTCATTATCGCTAATTTGTCGGTATACATCCGTGTTATCTCCCCGCATAGCCTCTTTTCCTCCCGTCTTCAGGTATGTATATCTAAAGTTATTAAAACCTTCGCTGGCAGCGGGAACGACAAAGAATCCCATCAATAAAACAAAAACAGAAATAATGGAAGCCCCAATAATGTAAGGTCTCAAAAATCGGGTGAAAGAAATACCCGAACTCAAAATGGCGATAATCTCCGTGTTATTGGCTAATTTTGAGGTAAACCAAATAATGGATAAAAATAAAAAAATCGGGAATAAGGAATTGGCAAAATAAATCGTGAAATTATAATAATAGGCAGCAATTTCCACGAATGGAACTTTGTTCTCTATCATTTTATTAATCTTCTCCGAAACATCAATAATAATCCCAATAGGTATAAACATCAACAACATAACCACAAAAGTGGCTAAATATCTTTTTAGGATGTACTTGTCAATTATTGTCATTTAAAAAAGTTTAAGGTTTAAAGTTTAAAAGTTTAAAGTTAGTTATGCAACATTAAACCTTAAACTTTAAACATTTTTTTTACAAACGTTGGCTCATATTCTTCACCATCATTTCTTTCCAAGGTCTAAAATCGCCTGCTAAGATATGTTTTCTGGCCTCACGAACCAACCACATGTAAAAACCAAGATTATGGATTGTGGCAATTTGTTTTCCCAGGTATTCATTGGCGGCAAAAAGGTGACGCAAATACGCTTTAGTATATTCCGTATCAACGTAAGTGATACCCATTTCGTCAATAGGCGAAAAATCATCTTCCCACTTTTTGTTTTTGATATTGATTGAACCATTCGCTGTAAACAACATTCCGTTTCTGGCATTACGCGTAGGCATCACACAGTCGAACATGTCAATTCCAAGAGCAATATTTTCGAGAATATTTATCGGAGTTCCCACGCCCATTAGGTATCGCGGCTTGTCTTCGGGTAAAATTTCACAAACTACTTCAGTCATCGCATACATTTCCTCGGCAGGTTCCCCTACTGAAAGTCCGCCAATGGCATTTCCCTGCTGACCTGAATTCGCAATATATTCTGCAGATTGTCTTCGTAAATCTTTGTACGTACTTCCTTGAACAATTGGAAAAAAGGTTTGTTCGTAACCGTATTTAAAAGGCTGCGAATCTAAATGATTGATGCAGCGATCCAGCCAACGGTGCGTCATGTGCATCGAGCGTTGTGCATAGCGATAATCACAAGGATAAGGCGTGCACTCGTCAAAAGCCATGATAATATCGGCACCAATGGTACGCTGAATTTCCATCACATTCTCCGGCGTAAAAAAGTGGTACGAACCGTCAATATGCGATTTGAACTTCACGCCTTCCTCCTTAATTTTTCGGTTGGCCGAAAGGGAATACACTTGGTAGCCACCGGAATCCGTCAAAATATTGCGATCCCAGTTCATGAATTTATGCAAACCACCCGCTTTCTCGAGGATTTCGGTTTGTGGTCGCAAGTATAAATGGTAGGTATTTCCCAAGATAATATCTGGGTTTATATCGTCTTTCAATTCTCGTTGATGCACGCCTTTTACGGAACCAACGGTACCAACAGGCATAAAAATTGGGGTTTCAATCACACCGTGATCAGTGGTAACAGTTCCCGCTCTGGCTTTGGACTGCGGATCTTTTTTTAATAAATCAAAATTCATCTGTTTCTTTTATTGTTTTTTTTCGGTCAGATGCAATTCGCCAATAAAATCTTTTTCTCCATTAACATTTATCATAGCTTATTTCATAAACACGTTTTTCTCCCGACCGTTCGGGACGGCAAAGATAGGTTAATTTGAAAATTAGATAATTACATAATTTAAAAATTTAATTAAGATTTGGGAATTCACATTTAGCAAGGGTTTCCAAAGCGCTTTTTGAATCAAATCAACCTTCTAAAATTCAGAATTTGGGCGTGACCCGCTGAAAAAGCGGGTCGGGCTATTCGTTGCAAACGAAGTTCACTGAACACCTATTAAAAATAACGACTAGGTGAAGTAATCTCCCGAAGAAAAATCGGGAGGATTTTCACTGCTATCCCTCACGCAAATAAAATACCTGACAGCCACTGGCAGTTCCCCCCTTAATCTTACTCAACTCCCGATAGCAATCAAACGAAACAAATCTCACTAAAAACCTCAAAATCTAATTATGTAATTGCAATCTAAATTTTTAGTTAAATCATACTATTCGTATTTATAATTAGTTAATTAACATTTACTTAGTTCATAATTTAACTAAATTTACAATATATAAACCGGAGTGTATAAATTGTAAATTACACCCGAAATAAAATTATTAATTTATTAAGATATTAGATAAAATTTTATACCACTCAAAAAATTAAAATAATTGTTATGGGAACTACATATAGAAAACAAGAAGCTAAAGAAGTTGCGGAAGTAAAATCAGAAGAAGCATATAATTTAAGAGACTTATTTGAAGTTGGGTTGAAAGACATTTACTCAGCAGAAAAAGCATTGATTAAAACCTTGCCGAATATGGTGAAAAATGCTTCATCACCGGAATTAGCCAACACCTTACAAAATCATTTGACTGAAACGAAAGAACATGTTTCCCGCTTGGAAGAAATATTTGAATCTAAGGGTATCAAAGCCGTTGCAAAAAAAAGTGAAGCTATAGAAGGATTAATAGAAGAGAGTAAGGGCATAATAGCAAAGACCGAAATAGGTGCCATGCGTGATGCTGGAATTATTGCCGCTGGACAAAAGTTAAAACAATATGAAATTGCTACCTATGATGCTTTACATTCATTTGCAGAAAATCTTGGTGAAAACAAAGCCGCAAATTTGCTCGCCATGACTCTAAATGAACAGAAAAAGGCGGATGCTGCTTTGAACGAAATTGCTCAATCTAACATCAATTTTAATGCTCAGAAGCAGATTTAATTGTAAATATTAAAAAGTAATTTTGATTAAGGATCAGTAATCATTTACTGTTTTTCAGATCTAAAGCCTGCCTAGTGCAGGCTTTTTTTATGGTTTAGTTTCAAACGAGTCTTACTTTTAAATCATGAGTTCTTCGGGTTTAACAGCTAATATCGGTTTCGCCAGATTTGGTTTTTAGGCTTAATTTTAAAGTCGGTCTTGTATTTGAATTAAAAGTGTTTATCCGAAAAATAAATCTAAATTTAATCCCAAAACCCAGACAAAGCCTCAGGGACTTTATGCGGCAACTTAAAAAAACGAAAATGCACAACAAACTAATAAAATATTTTTCCGAAATTATGATACTTTCAGATGAAGAATCAGAGGCCATTGCTGAAACTATGAACATTCAACAGTTCAAAAAGGGAACTATTTTGCTAAAAGAAGGGCAAATATCGACAGAAGCATATTTTGTTTTAGAAGGCTGTGTTCGGCAATATTTTTTAGTTGACGGAGAAGAAAAAACCAACATTTTTTTTACTGAAGAACAATGGGTAATTTCTTTAAATAGCTTTAGTAAAAATAGTCCTTCGACCCATTATATGGCGTGTTGTATAGACACTGTTTTGGTAGTTGGCAATAGAGAAAAAGAAGAAGATTTGTATAAACGATTCCCGAAACTTGAAACGATTTCGAGAAAAGTAATGGAAAAAATATTTGCAGAACAACAGGAAATAATGGCGTCTTATACTACAGACTCACCAGAACAACGCTATATAAAATTATTAAAATCAAGACCCGATTTATTTCAAATAATACCACAATATCAAATAGCAAGTTATCTTGGGATTAAACCTGAATCATTAAGTAGAATTAAAAAAAGAGTTACTTTGAAAAAATAAACCAGACCTTGTCAACTTAGTATCGGTATTACTTGTCGGTCAATACTATTGCTACATTTCCTTTTTTGTGTCCTTTCTCAACATAAGTGTGTGCTATGGCAATCTGTTCTAAAGGATAAGTTCTATCAATGACCGATTTTAGTTTGCCAGCCTCAATAAGTTCTTTAAGAAAAATCATATCTTCAGCTTTTTCACTGATTACACCTGTCAGCACTTTCTTGGTACTGGTCATTGAAGTCCATATCCCTTGAAACATCTCAGACATTCCAGCTGCACTTAAAATCAAGATGCCACTTTTAATGAGAGACTTTAAGCTACAGTAAAAAGAAATCTTATTTACCGTATCAAAAATTACATCGTAAGTTTCACCGTTTTGAGTAAAATCTTCTTTGGTGTAATCTATTACGTTATCTGCTCCCAAAGATTTTACCATTTCAATATTCAATGTACTACAGACTCCTGTAACATTCGCTCCAAAATACTTTGCAAGTTGTACTGCAGCAGTTCCTACAGCTCCTGATGCACCGTAGATAAGAACTTTTTGTCCACGCTGAATATTCGCTTTTTTAAGAAAATGCAGTGCTGTTGTTCCTCCAAATGGAATAACTGCGGCCTCCATATGGGATATATTATTGGGTTTTAATGCCAAAACACCATTTTCTGGCAAACATTTATATTCCGCATAAGCACCAAAACTCATTCCTGTAGTACCAAAAACTGGACTACCAACCTTAAAGCGTTTTACATCTTTGCCTATTGCTTCAATTTCACCTGAAAGAACCCCTCCTAGAATATTCGTTTTGGGTTTCGTTAAACCAAAGAACAATCTTAATGCAAACGGGTCCGCTTTACGTAGTCTCCAGTCCCCTGAGTTTACTGCGGTTGCAAGAATTCGTATCAGAATTTCATTCTCTTTAGGCATTGGTTTTTCTACATCTTTAAGAGCAAGAACCTCTGGCGGGCCGTATTTTGTGTACACAATTGCTTTCATTTTGCCAATTTTAAAATTCATTTATTTTAATTACTTTTTAATAGATTGTCTTCTACTAATTCTACTAGGCAAAATTACTTGTCGTAAACTGTTGTCTCATTGACTTTAGTTAAGAAATAAATGGGAGGTGAATTTTGATATAAAATAGTATTTAATTATCCCAAATCGGATGAAATAAGGGCAAACGCATAACAACACCTATTCAAAAATGGCGGTCCAGTGCTTGGTAGAAAAGTTTTGTGCAAATTTGAAGTCCATTCTCCGAATAAAATTAAGTACTAAACCCAATAACTTCAAGTAATTGCTAAAAATGAAACGTTCTAATAATCCCCTAATACTTTAAAAATATAAAACGCTTTCGTTTTAATGGTTTTAAAATAATAACACTTCGCCTTTATCGCTCAGTTTTGTTCCAAATTTTGCAGACAACTGTTGCATGCGCCGGATACACCATTTGTAATCTTCACCTATGGCAAGATTCACCTGATACTTTGAAATCAAAACTGGAATGAGTACTATCTTTTCAATTCGCTGTTTAGAAACTTCCACCTTAAAGAAAAAGGAATGGTCATTTTTTAAATAAGGGTCAACTGCGTAATCATCGACAAAATCTCCTGTATCATACAGAATCAATTTATGGTTGTATACTTCTATGCCTTGGAAATTATGTGCACTATGGCCATGAATAATTGCTGCCCCGTGATCAATCATCGCATGCGCAAAATCAACGAAATGCCTTTCAGGCTCCTCATTCATATTAGGTCCCCAGTGAATACTGACAATAACAATGTCTGTTTCTTTACGCAATTTCGCTATAGCCGTCAATGCCTTATTGCAGTCATTTTCATTAGAAATATCAATATAATTAACGCCACAAGCAGAAATCCCAGCCTTCCACCTAGGTTCATTATCTGTAAAACCCAGCACTCCCAGCGTATTATTTTTGGTAGTGAGAATAACTGGCTTTTCGGCTTCATTTTCATTCATTCCTGCGCCGGCATGTAGTATACCAGCCGCATTTAGAGTTTGAATGGTTTCAATTAACCCTTCTTCTGAAAAATCTAATATATGATTATTGGCGATGTTGGCAACTGTTATATTGGCAACTGTCAGGGTTTTAATTCTATCAGGAGTTGCTTTAAAATTAAAGGTCTTGAAAAATTTTTTAGTACTGTTACTCAGTGCGGCTTCCAGGTTAATGATATTGATATCCGTATTTTTTAATACCGGCAACACATTTCCCCAAGGATAGGTATATCCGTTATTGCTGATAGTTGCATTGACACCTCTGCCTATCATCACGTCCCCTGTTAACCCAATGGTAATGGTGTTATCACTCATAATTACTTGGTTATTACGCCTCCATACAAGATTAAAATAAGCACCGAAAAAAAATAATTATCGGCAGTGGGCAAATTAGGATTGCCACCATTGGAAGTGAATAAGCGTCTTTATAAAAGAATTTATCTTTTAAAATCTGATAAAGGACACCTCTTTTCTATTCCTAAGAATAGTTACTCCGTTTTATTCCTTTTTTAATAACTACTCTTTTTTTCCATTTTTCTTTTTTTCATCATTCCGTTCATATACATTTTGTCTCCATTTTTCATCATCATGGTTTTACCATCTTTCATTTTTACCATTCCATTTGGAGAAACAACAGCACCATTTGTCATAGTCATATCTTTATGCATCCTCATCATTTTGCCATTTTTCATCATCATCATCATCATCATCATCATTTTGCCCTCTTTCATCATTACATGATCTTTCTCCATCATCATGCCACTCATGTCCATCATGTCTCCGTTTTTCATCATCATGGTTTTGCCGCCTTTCATTTTCACCATTCCGTTTGGAGAAACAACAGTGCCATTTGTCATCATCATGTCTTTGCCCATCATCATCATCTTACCATCTTTCATCATCATCATTTTTCCATCTTTCATCATCACATGGTCTTTCATTTTCATCATTTTATTTTCTTGAGCTACAACTCCTAAAGAGGATATAGCAATTACCATAATTACAAATAATTTTTTCATAATAATTTGATTTTTAAATATTTATACCAAAATTTTGAGTATTAAAATTACAAAAAATATATTCGTATTGGTAATTTCTATCTGACAATTTTTAAAACAAAAATCTTCTTCTTAGAAAAGAATTTTTATTACAAAATCAGACACGTGATTTCACTTAAAATAAATACAAAAAAACAATCAACCCCTATAAAAACATCAAATTATAATCTTGAGAGATATTCCTTAATTTTTAGAATACTTACCTCTTACATACACATAAACATTTAATTAACAGACTACTATATTAATTTTATCTAATTTTATATGCTCTACATAATATAAGTATAATAATTAAAAACTGTAAAAATGGAAACAAAAAATCAGACAACAATGACCACTGAATCCAACAAACAAAAACTCTTAATTATAAGAGAATTTAATGCAACCCAAGCGCTTGTTTGGAAAGCCTGGACTGATCCTGAAAAATTCATGAAGTGGTGGGGACCCAAAAATTTTACTTGTCCATTCTGTAAAATCGATTTTAAAGTTGGGGGCAAATATCTTTACTGTATGCGATCCCCTGAGGGTCAGGATTTTTGGGGTACTGGAACCTTTACCGAAATTGTTCCCATGGAGCAAATTGTATACACGGACTCCTTTGCAGATGAGAAAGGAAATCTAGTTCCGTCAACTTATTATGGAATGGAAGGTTTCCCGTTAGAATTACAGGTAACGGTGACATTTGAAGAGCATGACGCTAAAACAAAAATGACTCTTACTCATGTGGGGATTCCATCAGGTAAAATGACCGATTTAACCAATGCTAGCTGGAACGAATCTTTTGACAAGCTCGCAGAAAGTTTAAAATAATTGGGAATGGAAATATTTCTAAAAACAAATCTCACGGATTTTATAATCCGTGAGATTAATAAAAAACGAAGAATCCTCCTTTTTTAGTTATCCAAAAAAGATTCGCTACTAACCGAACAGACAATTTTCGAAGTCTCTTAATCATAACCTCAAATCTCGCACAGAAACCATTAAAAAACATAAACACATGAAAATGAATGAATTTACTTAAAATAATGATGTTTTTTGACATTATATAAAGGGATATTTAATTATCTTTGAGATGGTAATAAGAATCCTTTTTTGCAAAATATACCTTCTTATATTTGACAACTTACAAAAGTTTATAGTGTCTCACAAAAGAATTAGCCACAGACATAAAACACGTAAAATGAGAACAGCATTTTTGATATTTGTTTTAGTTCATACACTACTCCACTTATTTGGATTTGTTAAAGTTTTTGAATTATCAATTATTAAGAAAATCACACAACCCGTCTCAAAACCATTAGGTCTGGTTTGGTTACTTGTCTATAAATAGGCGAGTACTACAAAGTATCGAATAAATGCTTCGTAACCACTAAAAATAGATAGCATGAAAAAGATATTCTTTCTATTATTTTTTCATTTATCAATTATTCCTTTTGCTTTTTCTCAAGAGGCAAGAGACATTGTAAAAAAAGCAGACGAAAAAGCCAAAGGAAAAACTTCTGTCGCCAGCATTACTATTCAAACCATACGCCCCAGCTGGTCACGGGAAATGAGTGTAAAAGTCTGGACAAAAGGCAATGATTTGAGCTTGATATTGGTTTTGGCTCCAGCCAAAGAAAAAGGCGTGGTATTTTTGAAACGGAAAAAAGAAGTTTGGAACTGGATTCCTTCCATTGAAAGAAACATCAAAATGCCACCTTCGATGATGAGCCAGAGTTGGATGGGAACGGATTTTACCAACGATGATTTGGTAAAAGAAGCCTCCATTCTGGAAGATTACAATCATTCCTTTTTGAAAGAAGTTGTTATTGATGGTAGATCTTGTTATAAAATCCAACTGCTACCCAAACCCAAATCGGCAGTGGTTTGGGGAAAAGTCATTATGGATATTGACAAAAAAGATTTCATGATGCTGCATGTCGAATATTTTGATGAAGACGGCGCCCTCATTAACACCATGCATTGTACCGATATAAAACTATTGGGCGGTCGCTTATTACCCGCCAGAATGGAAATGGTTCCTGCAAACAAAAAAGGAAACAAAACCGTCTTGCTATACAACTCACTAATTTTTGACACCCCCCTGGACGATTCTTTCTTTACCACCCAAAACATAACCAAAGTAAAATGATTCTGAAATTAATCTGGAGAAATCTTTGGCGCAACAGCCGACGTACGCTAATTACCATGGCTTCGATCGCGTTTGCCGTTTTATTTGCCGTTTTGATGAAATCCTTTCAGAATGGAGTTTTCAATAATTTAATTAAAAATGTGGTGGGTTATTATTCTGGTTATGTCCAAATTCACCAAAACGGGTATTGGGACGAACAGGTTCTGGACAACAGCTTTGCTTTAGAAAATTCTTTAACAGTCCAACTCCAACAAAATCCCCAAATAACAGCAATCGTTCCTCGATTGGAAACTTTTGTTTTGGCCTCCAAAGGAAATACAACCAAAGGATGCCTGCTCGTGGGTACTGATGCCGTGAGAGAAAATAATTTGACTCAATTGAAAAGCAAATTAATAAAAGGAACTTATTTCGAAAAAAATGAAGAAGCAGTTCTCCTTGCCGAAGGTTTGTCCAAACGATTGGATGTAAGCGTCAACGATACCATTGTACTTTTTGGTCAGGGTTTTCATGGTGTTATGGCGGCCGGAAAATACAAAATAAAAGGCATTGTTCATTTGGCTTCGCCTGCTATGAATGATGCTTTTGTGTATTTGCCATTGGCTGCAGCCCAATATTTTTTGAGCGCCGAAAACAGACTCACATCTGTTTCATTGGGAATTGATAATCCGGAAAACACAGATGCAATTGTACAAAATCTAAAGAATGCTATTGGAGAAAAATATGAAGTAATGCCTTGGCAGGAAATGATGCCGGAAATCGCCAATCACATCAAGGCCGACGGTTTTTCCTTTTACATCTTTTCGGGGATTTTATACCTCATCATTGGCTTCGGACTTTTTGGAACGGTTTTAATGATGACTGCCGAACGCAAATATGAATTTGGAATGCTGATTGCCATTGGGATGAAAAAAACAAAATTAGAACTGATTTTACTGGGAGAAACATTGCTTATTACTTTTTTTGGTGTGCTTTTGGGTTTTTTGTTAAGCTTGCCATTAGTAATTTATTTGAAAGAAAGACCCATTCGTTTTGGAGGAGAAATAGCCAAAGTATATGAACAATTTGGTTTTGAAGCCCTCTTCCCTACCGATGTGGACCAAAGCATTTTTCTAACCCAATCCCTTATTGTTTTGGCAATGGCAATAGTTATTGGCTTGTATCCGCTTTGGCATGTAAGGGGTTTAGATCCTGTGAAAGCAATGAAAAAATAAAATGAAATCATCATGTTGACAAAAATAGCCAGCAGAAATATTTGGAGGAGTAAAAAACGAAGCCTAACCATTATCACAGCGGTAAGCATTGGTTTATGGGCGGGTATTTTTATGATGGCATTTTATAACGGCATGATTGAACAACGCGTGAATACAGCTATTACAAGCGAATTATCCCATATTCAATTGCATCATCCCGAGTTCAGAAAAGAGTACGAAATAAAGTATTATTTGCCGAAAGGCAGAAAAACACTCGAAATCATTGACAAAGACAGCAAAATAAAAGCCGCTTCAGGACGCATTATTATTAAAGGAATGATTGCTTCGGCCTCCGGAAGCAGCGGTATCACCATAAACGGAGTGATGCCCGCCGAGGAACAAAAACTCACTAATCTTAAAGGAAAAATAATCAAAGGAAATTATTTCAATCCCCAAAAGACAAACGAAATCATCCTGAGTGAAAAGCTCCGCAAAAAACTAAAATTGAACCTCAACAAAAAAACCATTCTGACTTTTCAGGATAAGGAAGGCAATCTGGCATCAGCGGCTTTCCGAATTACGGCCCTTTACAAAACCACAAATACGCCTTATGACGACAGTAATGTTTTTGTGAAAATTACCGATATTGATTCGCTGGCAGGAATTCCAAATGCCATCAATGAAATTGCCGTTTTACTGCAATCCAATAAATTACTGGACGAAAGTCAAACCCATCTGAAGCAAAAATTTCCCGGAACAGAAATAAAAAACTGGAGGGAAATAGCGCCGGAACTGGGATTAACAGTTTCCGTGGGTGACCAAATGGTCTTTATTTTTATGGGAATTATTCTGTTGGCGTTGGCTTTTGGAATTGTTAATACGATGATGATGGCGGTATTGGAAAGAACACGCGAAATAGGAATGTTGCTGGCTTTGGGCATGAATAAATTTAAAATATTCATGATGATTCTACTGGAAACTTTTTTTCTGATTTTGGCGGGTTGTCCGTTCGGCATAATGCTTGCCTTTGCTTCTATTGGGATTACCCAGAAAACTGGAATCGACTTTAGCCGCTTCTCTGATGTCTATTCGAGTTTTGGTTACAGTTCCATAATTTATCCCAATTTGACTTCAAGGCAGTTTGTAATTATAATGCTTTTAGTCTTGCTTACCGCTCTATTTTCGGCTTTATTTCCGGCGAGAAGAGCATTACAATTGAATCCGGCAGAATCTTTAAAAAAATAATTACCATGCAAGAAACAGTAATAGATGCGCACAATTTGTCGAAAATATACGATGAAAAAACCATTCCGGTTTATGCGTTAAACAAAGTACATCTTCATATTTCTCGTGGTGAATTTACGGCAATCAAAGGCCCTTCCGGATCAGGAAAAACCACTTTACTGAATATGATTGGTGGTTTGGATATTCCTTCTGAAGGTTTTGTCGAAATTAACGGAACCAACATCACGAAGCTGAAAGGCAATGAGCTAATTGACTTTCGGCTGAATAATATTGGTTTTGTGTTTCAATCCTATAATTTGATTCCGGTGCTTACCGCCAAAGAAAACATTGAGTTTATCATGCTATTGCAAAAGCGTCCCAAAAAAGAAATGGAGCAACGGGTTCAGGAATTACTGAAAGAAATAGGATTGGAAGATAAAATTAATAAACGTCCCCGGGAATTATCCGGCGGACAACAACAACGTGTAGCCGTAGCGAGAGCATTGGCACCAAAACCCCAATTCATTTTGGCAGATGAACCCACGGCAAATCTCGATTCAGTTTCCGCAGAAAATTTATTAAACATAATGTTGAAACTCAATCAGGAAGAGAATATGACTTTTGTTTTTTCTACACACGATCAAAGAGTCATCAATCGAGCCCGAAGAGTCATCACACTGGAAGACGGAAAAATTGTTGCCGATACTGCGCCAACAGCCGTCATACATGAACAAACTGAAATAAAATAAATTATTGTGAAATTTTGCAACTACATCTTAACCGGAATTTTATATTTCATCTGCCTGACAGTTGTTGCGCAAACGGAGGAAACAAAAACGCCGTGGATAGAACTGAACGGCTATATCAAAGACATACAAAGCACTTATTTTATTCAGAAAATTGATTCGAATGCCTCGGTTAATCTGATTCATAATCGATTGAATTTCAAATTTAATATTTCGCCTAAAATAAGTGGAAGACTGGAAATTCGCAATCGTATTTTTTATGGGGAACAAATCAAACAGATTCCTGATTTTGGTAAAACCATCAACCAATACAATGGTTTATTGAATCTTTCCCATTTATGGATAGACGAAAAATCATTTGTGGCACATTCGGTTATCGATAGGATGCTGATTCAATATGGGGATGAAAAATGGGATATCAAAATTGGTAGGCAACGCATCAACTGGGGCATTAACAACATTTGGAATCCAAATGATATTTTCAATGCCTATAACTTTCTGGATTTTGATTATGAAGAACGACCTGGCAATGATGCAATTCGAATTCAGCGTAATTTGAATACTAATTCAGTTTTGGAACTGGCTTACAAACCAGGAAAAAACAAAGAGGAACATACCGCTGCTTTCTTATATAAATTTAATAAATGGAAATATGATTTTCAGTTTTTGGGAGGAGTTTACCAAACCGATTATGTTTTTGGCGGCGGTTGGGCCGGCAATATCAAAGAGGCTGGTTTCAAAGGCGAAATGAGTTATTTTATTCCAAGAAAAAATACTTTGGACACATCCGAAACATTCAGCTTTTCCATCATGGCCGACCAAACTTTTAAAAACGATTGGTACATTTCGCTCGCGAGTTTATACAACAGTAATCCTACGAATGTTTTTGCAGGAAACGAAAGTTTTTACAATTCTAATTTGTCAGCGAAATTGCTGTTTCCGTTCCGTTATAATTTTTATGCGACGGTTATGAAAACAATTTCCCCTATTGCATCATTCAACTTTTCGTTTATTTATTCGCCCGAAAAAAATACGTTGATTGTTGTTCCCACTTATGCGTGGAATGTGGCGACCAATTTTGATTTGGATTTTACGGCGCAATCTTTTTTTGCGGAGCAGACGAATTCCTATAAGAATTTAATAACTCAAATTTATATCAGGGGCAGATGGAGTTTTTAGAAAATGGATTTAGAATAAAATTATCCTGCGTAACAAATAGTACTGAATTGCTTTTCATGTTGTATTACTTTTGTATACAACAGATACATTCTCTTTTATACCACAACTGCTTTTTAGTATAGAAGAACATATCATTTTTTGGAAGAAATAATAAAAACAACTGTTACTAAATAATAAATTAAAATGAAAGTAGAAAAAATAATTAAAGAGAAACTAGGTACCATAGTAGATGTGCGCAGCCACGATGAATTTATGGGCGGTCATGTTGCAGGTTCCATTAATATTCCCCTGAATGAAATTCCGCAAAGAATTGAAGAATTACGAACTCTTAAAGCACCGCTGGTACTTTGTTGTGCATCGGGAAACCGAAGTGGACAGGCACAGCTTTTTCTGACTGAACATGGAATCGAATGTTACAATGGCGGTTCATGGTTAGATGTAAATTATCATCAATCTCAAATTAGCTAAGTAAAATGATCAACATACTCAAAAAATTATTCGGGTTAGGACCAAAAGTGGACTATGCTGAATTAATAAAACAAGGAGCCATTGTTTTGGATGTTCGAAGTAAAGGTGAATATACCGGAGGACATATAAAAGGTGCTGTAAATATTCCTGTCGATACTTTGAGAAATAACCTATCCCAACTAAAAGACAAGAACCAAACAATTATTACTTGTTGCGCCTCAGGAATGCGAAGCGCTTCCGCAAAAAGTATTTTGAAATCAAATGGATTTACCCAAGTGTACAACGGTGGCGGATGGCGTAGTCTTCAAAATAAAATTGGATAATAAGACAAAAGCAATCAACACATACAGCAAGTTAAATTTTAAAAAAAATCATATTATTCGTATTTACAATTAGTTAATTAACAATTGATTTGATTATAGTTTGTTTAATTTTATAGTATTAAAAAAGTAAGTAATGAGTTTGTATGATAAAGCACCAAATTTAGTACCACTTACAACAATTAATCTTAAAAAAACAACTATTATGAGAACTGAAAGTAGTAAAAACGAACCTTTTAAAGGAGCTGTTCAAGCAAAATCAAATGCAGCACATGGATTGAGAGATTTATTTGAAGTTGGATTGAAAGACATTTATTGGGCAGAAAAAGTATTGACTAAAACGTTACCAAAAATGGTAAAAAATGCTTCATCGCCAGAATTAGTTAACTCATTAAAAAACCAGTTAAGTGAGACACAAGAACACGTATCACGTCTGGAAAAAATATTTGAAGTAACAGGTATTGCACCAATAGCAAAAAAATGTGATGCCATGCAAGGTATATTGAAAGAGACTAATGGTCTTATCAGAGAAACTGATATTGGTATGGTACGCGATGCCGGACTTATTGCAGCGGATCAAAAGGTAAAACATTATGAAATTGCAACCTATGGCACTTTACATGCATTTGCAAAAACGCTGGGTGAAAATAAAGCGGCAGAATTGCTCGCTATGAATCTTAATGAAGAGAAAAAAACTGATGCTACATTAACTGGAATTGCTTTATCTGCTGTCAATAGACAAGCCTATAGAGCAGACGCAATTACAAATACTTAGAATGTAATTTTAATTTGAGAATAGTAATAACTTACTGTTTCTCTATTTGATATAAAGCCTGCATTGAGCAGGCTTTTTTTGTGGATTATTGTTATCTAAATTAGTAATTCAGATAATCACAAACTGCAACTTATTGCTACATTAAATATTCAAAAAAACTTTTGCGGTAACCCTAAATAAAAATTACATTTGCAACAGTTTAACTTTTACACACAAAATGAAGCCTAACACACAACAATTAAACGATTTAACTATCCAAGTCAGAAGAGATATTCTTCGAATGGTTCACGCTGTCAATTCAGGTCACCCGGGAGGTTCTCTAGGTTGTACTGAATTTCTTGTAACCTTATACCAAAACTTGATGGAACGTAAAGAAGGATTTGATATGGACGGAATTGGAGAAGATCTTTTCTTCCTTTCAAACGGACATATTTCTCCAGTATTTTATAGCGTTTTAGCGAGAAGTGGGTATTTCCCAGTATCGGAACTAGCTACTTTCCGTCTTATTAATTCAAGATTACAAGGACATCCAACCACTCATGATGGTTTACCTGGAGTGCGAATAGCATCAGGTTCTCTTGGACAGGGATTATCTGTTGGGATTGGTGCTGCACAAGCAAAAAAATTAAATGGTGATAACCATATTATTTACACGCTTCACGGAGATGGTGAGTTACAGGAAGGTCAAAACTGGGAAGCCATTATGTATGCTTCTGCAAAAAAAGTAGACAACCTTATTGCTACAATCGATTTAAACGGAAAACAAATTGACGGTACTACAGACGAAGTTTTATGTATGGGAAGTATCCGCGCTAAGTTTGAAGCTTTTGATTGGGATGTTTTGGAAATCGCAAGAGGAAACGATATTGAAGCCATTATTGCCGGAATGACTGATGCAAAATCAAGAACTGGAAAAGGAAAACCGGTTTGCGTATTATTGCATACTGAAATGGGTAATGGTGTAGATTTTATGATGTATAGTCATGCTTGGCATGGTAAAGCACCAAATGATGCACAGCTTGAAAATGCTTTAGGCCAAAACTATTCTGAAGACGAAACTGACTACTAATTTAGTATTCAGTGTTCAGTCGCAGTATTTATTCCCGATAACCATCGAGATAATCAGGGTTTTTTAGTAATCCAAAAAAACGTAGTGTCTTTGTGCCTTTGTGGCCCAGAACCTTAAAAAGAAAATAAATGAAAAAATATACAAATACAGGAAGTAAAGATACTCGTTCGGGTTTTGGAGCGGGAATGACCGAATTAGGTCAGACCAATGAAAATGTTGTTGCACTTTGTGCTGACTTAATTGGTTCATTAAAATTTGACGATTTCAAGAAAAATCATCCGGAGCGTTTTTTCCAAATTGGAATTGCTGAAGCAAACATGATTGGAATTGCAGCGGGTTTAACTATTGGAGGAAAAATTCCTTTCACTGGAACTTTCGCTAACTTTTCTACAGGAAGAGTGTACGATCAAATTCGTCAATCCGTTGCCTATTCTGAGAAAAATGTGAAAATTTGTGCTTCGCATGCAGGATTAACTTTAGGTGAAGATGGTGCAACACACCAAATCCTTGAAGACATTGGATTAATGAAAATGTTACCGGGAATGACTGTAATCAATACTTGTGATTACAATCAAACTAAAGCGGCTACATTAGCATTAGCAGATCACCATGGTCCAGTTTATTTGCGTTTTGGACGTCCGGTTGTGCCTAACTTTATGCCATCAGATGAACCTTTCGTAATTGGAAAAGCAATTTTATTAAACGAAGGTACTGATGTAACTATTGTTGCTACAGGACATTTAGTTTGGGAAGCGCTTATTGCTGCTGAAGCTTTGGAAGCAAAAGGTATTTCGGCTGAAGTAATCAACATTCATACGATCAAACCATTGGATGAAGAAGCGATTTTGAAATCATTGGCAAAAACAAAATGCATCGTTACTGCTGAAGAGCATAACATTCTTGGTGGTCTTGGCGAAAGCGTTTCCAGAGTATTAGCTTTAAACAATCCTGCTCCACAAGAATTTGTAGCTGTAAATGACAGCTTCGGAGAATCTGGAACGCCAACACAATTGATGGATAAATACAAACTAAACAATCAAGCGATTGTTGAAGCTGTGGAAAGAGTTATTAAAAGAAAATAGTTTTCTCCTTTTATACATATAAAAAAATCCCATCAAAGTGATGGGATTTTTGTTAAAATCAGATTCAACAATTTAATACCAAGATATCGCTTGAGGATATTCAATAGATGAAGAATTATATTTCCAGAAAACACTTCCAGATATATCAAAATTAACATATTGGGGAAGTAAAGGAGCTCTAGAACCCCAAGTCGCTAATAGAAAAGTATTTTGACCATACTTAACACTAGAATCAAGATAAGATAAAGTCCAAGGACCGTAACCATCATTACTTCCAATAACTGTACTTGTCAATGTATTTGGGCCTCCATTAACTGTCCATGGAGTAGAAGTATCTGTTTTCCATGTACATCTCCAAAATGAACAAGAATTATATTGTAATGTGTATCTTAAATACATTTTGCTAGAAGCAATATTGTCATTTACTACAATTGTTTCATTAAATAAATCTAATACATATCTTTTACTATTTGGCAAACCTACAACGTAAGTTTTACTCCTATTTTCATTTGGCAGAGTACTTCTACTAGCTATACTTGAGCTTTTATTTTTCTTCGAATCAGAATAATTCAATAATTTACCATAAACCTCCAAATTATTTTTTAATATAGTAAGCTCTGGCGATTTTTTATCAAAATCATTTTCTGTTAGCACATAAAAATTACGCTCATTAAGCCAAAGTACTTTTTCTCCAATTTTAAATTTGGAATCAGCATTAACAATTGCTTTTAATGCATTTGAATAAATAATTCTAGTATTACTAATTACACTATCCTGCATTTCTTCAGATGCATCTGAAGTATTAAAAAGAGAACTATGACCTTTCTTTAAAATCCATCCTTGAATTTCTTTAGTGCTTTTTAATTCCGATAATGCAGAATATTCCTTAATAAACGATTTATCATCTTTAAATGACAACAATTTTCCATCTAACACAGACAACGAAGTCACTGCTACTGGATTGGTAGATTCAACCTGATCCTGACTACAAGATGCAAAAACAACTGCAACCAACAAAACTAATAATTTTTTCATTTTTATATATTTAATATTAATCCTACAAATATAAAAGGCTAATATTTAAAAAGCAAGAAAAGTATTATTTTTAAATTGCATTTTTTAAATAAAAAATCGTATAAGTACTACAAAAAAAGGCTTCCCAAATTACTTATTGGAAAGCCTTTTTTATTCAATTTATTCTTATTAATGACAGTTTTTATCTAAATGTTTTTTGATTCTTGTAGGATCAGTTGTATTTCCACTACAGCTTGGAATATCCGCAAAAGGATACGCCAATCCAGTGGCTGGATTTTTTATTTCTAATTTCGTAGTATAATTATCCCCATCATCATCAACATCTGCAAAGTCAGGAATACCGTCACCATCTGTATCATCAGGATTGATTGCCCCCTTAGGCAACTCACCTTTTCTCCACATATACCTATCTTTATCTAAATCTTCTTGAAAAGACATAACTCCATCAGGTGTTGGTACAAAATTTTGAGTTCCTCTTATTCCATTACCTTCATTATCCGTTTTTTGAAATTCCATTAGCCTGAAACTAAAAATAAGTGGAACATAAGCCGGAATTGCACTCGATCCATTATTATAATAAGCTAATCCTGATGGAATAAACATTACACCAACACCAAAATCATTAAATGTAACTGTTCCATCAGAATTTGAAACATGTTCCCCTTTTTTAAATTGAGGAATAATTTCTTTCCAACCTCTAATATAATTTTCGAAACCCATAGTCCATATTGGATTGATATGCTCTTCAAATTGAGTCGTTGAAAGTGTGCTAATATTTTCAATAGTTTTTCTTTCTAGATACACCCCTTTGTAAGAAATAAATAATTCATCTACATTAGTAGGTGCTTTCTCTACATCTGAGGAAACATTTTCATTAACTTGCCCTCTTAACGCTAAATAATACAATTTATAAGTAATATCATGAAGCTTTACATCCCTGCTTAAAAGTTTAGGAAAACCCGCATTGTCTTTATATGACCAAATTGAAGGTTGTGTACCATTCGTTGGGATTTTGATGATTTTAATATCAACATCAGGAGAAACATTTTCTATATAATAGGTTTTTAAATATTCTTCAATATCAGTTAAATCAGTAGCATATTGCACTGCATAATCTCTAGGTGCTTCAGTTTCAGCGGCATCATCCTTTGAACATGAAAATAAAGAGAGGGTTGTAATTAATAGAATAAAATAATACTTAAATTTGTTCATTATAGCTAAATTTTTAAGTGCGCAAGATACAATATTGATTGATTTTTGTAAACTATTTAACTCCGATTTTAGAAAATTTATGAGAATAGATAAATATTTATGGTGCATGCGGTATTATAAAACCCGAAATATGGTTACCGAAGCCTGTAAGAAGAATCACGTGACAGTAAATGGCCTTGTTGCCAAGCCATCAAAGGAAGTTTTCCCTACTGACAAAATCACATTCCGGAAAGACCAAATTACCCAAATCATCACCGTTCTGGACATTCCGGAAAATCGTGTTGGGGCGAAATTGGTAGATATCTATAGAAGAAACGATACTCCTGCCGAAGCCTATCAACATTTAGAACTTTTGAAGTTATCGAAAGAGCATTATCGAAAAAACGGAACGGGAAGACCAACCAAAAAAGATCGAAGAGACATTGATGAGTTTGGAAATGAGAAAGATGAGGATATAGAAAACGAATAGTTATACATTACGCTACGAGACAAATCCCGCAAATTTGTCATTTCGACGAAGGAGAAAACCCATATACAGCCATTCCTCATTCGTCTGAATGACAAAATGAAGGAAAAATTAAAAATTACAAAACCAAGTAAAAAGAACAAATTTATTTTTTTCTAAAAAACAACCCAATGAGCAAAAATATCATCTTAACAAATCAGGAAATTGAGCATAAAATAAAAAGAATCGCTTACCAAATCTATGAAACCTTTGTAGATGAAGAAGAAATTGTCATTGCCGGAATTGCTACTAACGGTTTTACTTTTGCTAAAAAAATAGCACAAGTCCTTGAAACCATTTCGCCTCTTAAAGTTTCGCTTTGCGAAGTTCAAATCAACAAACAAAATCCTGAATTACCCATCCAAACTTCCTTATCAAAAGAACAATACGCAAACAAAGGTTTAGTTCTTGTTGATGATGTATTAAATTCAGGCACCACACTAATCTATGCAGTGAGACATTTTATCGATGTTCCTTTGAAAAAATTCAAAACTGCTGTTCTAGTAGATAGAAATCATAAAAAATATCCAGTTAAAGCAGATTTTAAAGGCATATCGCTTTCTACTTCACTACTAGAACATGTACAGGTTGTTTTTGATGAGAACGGGAACAATTATGCCTATTTAAGCTAAAATTCCAACAATATCCATAACCGTCTGTTCGATTGTCTTATCATCAACAATCACCTTATGTTGCGCTTGATTGTAATAAAAACTTCTATCGAATAGATGTTTTGCAATGAACTCTTTCATCTCGTCGTCACTTTTATCGGCTATAAGAGGACGTTTGCTCTTATTATGAGCCAATCTATTGAACAATGTCTCTATTGAAGCTTTGAGATAAACAGACACCACATTATCGCCTTTCAGCAACTCCTGATTATTTGCATAACAAGGGGTTCCTCCGCCTAAACCTATAATTAAGTTGTCGGGCGAATTCAATAATTCGATAAAAACTTCACGTTCTAACTTTCTAAAATAAATTTCCCCATGCTTTTCAAAAATAGCATTTATGGATGAATTTGTTTTCTCTTCGATCTTTTTATCTAAATCTACAAAAGGGATTTCGATAATTTTTGACAGTTTATTAGCAATTGTGGACTTCCCACAACCCATATAACCTAATAATATAATTTTTTTCATTTGAATAAAACCTTACAAATTAAGGTGTTGAGTGATTTTGTTAAAAAAAGACAAATTTATAATAAAATTGCTTGGAAAACTCCAAAATAAGTCCTTATATTTGCACCCGCATTCAAGGAAAGAATATGACTCGATAGCTCAGTTGGTAGAGCACATCACTTTTAATGATGGGGTCCTGGGTTCGAGCCCCAGTCGGGTCACAAATCTTGTGATCAACACATAATTTTCTTGAAGCATTGACTCGATAGCTCAGTTGGTAGAGCACATCACTTTTAATGATGGGGTCCTGGGTTCGAGCCCCAGTCGGGTCACTAAAGGTCGAGTAATTTATTACTTGACCTTTTCTTTTTTAAGGCCACGTGGAGAAACGGTAGACTTGCCAGCTTGAGGGGCTGGTGCTCGCAAGGGCGTGTGGGTTCAAATCCCACCGTGGTCACTTTTAAAGACAAAAAAAGTAAAAGCCAAATAACAGAAATCATTTCTGTTATTTGGCTTTTACTTTTTATTACACTTCAATTCGTTATTTATATATCTAAAAATCGATAATTTAACTAGAACGATTCAGCCGACAATCAAAAAAAATGTTTTGTAAATAATGGCTCATCTAGATTTAATCGAAAATTACACATCATAAAAAAAGCGCCTCGGCAAACTACCGAAACGCTTTATAAAAAAAGTAAGTGAATTTATTTCATTAACTACTGCAAAGGCTTCAACTGCTCTAAATCAATATTAGATTGTTGTAAAACGCTCATCATAGTCACAATATTAGTAGGATTCATATCTTTGCCCAAAATTCGAACAACAGCAAAGCCATTTTCTTTTTTATTGGCAAAAAAAACAAACTCTTCAATATGTTCATCTGAACCTACAGAACTTACAGAAGCACCTTCTTTTCCAGAACTAAACTTCATAAGCTGTTGGTACTTTTTATCCTTTAAAATCAAATTAACTTTAGCACGCTCTACTTCAAACTGCGCCTTGTTTGTATCATTGAGTTTAAAAGCCAGAACATTCATCTTATCAAAAGATTGCAACGCTATTTTTTGTTCCAATGACAATTTTGTTTTATCCACATTCAATATACCTGGAGAAACATCCAGTGCAATGAAGTTCTTGTTTTCAGTGTTTTCCACAAAGTATCTCTGCAATGTGGGTTCCGAATTACAACTGAACAAAAACAAACTAAAGAGCAGCGCAATGTTATAAACAGATTTCATTTTACTTTTTACCTTTTGTTGCTTTCTTCAAATCGTCACCACCAGGAATTCGCATTTTGTCCGTAAGAATAGAAATCTCACTCAAGTCGAAATCACCTGTTAACGACATTAAAACCGTGTCGTCATTTTTTGCTCCTTCAATAAACATCAGCAACTCTCTTATTTGAGAATCTTTCGCCCCTGATTTTACCAGAATTTTGATGTTTTTTCCGCTGTCATTTACACGCATCAATTCTTCCAGACCCGCTGATTTTATGTACTTATCCGCAGCAACTTTCATTTCGCCTTCCACTCTGGTACTTTTCGTGGTAAACACTTTTAGGTTGTCTAATTTTTTTATCAAATTCAGATATTGTTGCGTTTCTTTATCGGAGGTATCCACTTTTACCTTACTCATTAAGTCAAACATTTTTTTGTTGACAACGATTGAAGTAACACCATCTTGTCCGTCGAATTTATCGAAGGCCGCCTGAGCGAAAAATGGACTTGATATTAATACTACTACTAACGTTAGTATAAACTTTTTACTCAAGCTTAAATTATTGCTTTTTTTGTTTTGCTTCGCCTGTTCGCAAAAGCTCGGGTCGTGAATCGTCGATTTCATTTTCTTTTTTATATTTATTATTGTTTAAAAATTAATTCTTTTGAATCTTGGTATTCTTGAATGTAATATACACTTTCTATGCCAACGTTTACATTATTCGATAATAATGCTAATGCTTTTTGTGTCTCTTTGAGAGCAACTTCGGGATCATCATAAGTTCCTAAATCCTGTTTCTCATTTGCATTATCATAATTATAAAACACATACGTCCCAATTCCCAGCAAAACAACAACCGAAGCCGCAATAGATAACCACACTACATGATGTTTTTTATCCCCATCCCGAAACTTCGGGATCGGGAGCAGTGGAATTTCTTGCTTTAACATTTGTTCTTTTACAAGAGGAAAATAACCAAACATAGGTTTGTATTGTTCTAAATGCTGCGCAACATTCAGTGAAGAAAAATAATTACGTAATTCATTTTCTTCGGCAATACTGGTTTCTCCCTGAAAGTATTTTTCTAAAAGTATTTCTATTTTATTTAATTCCATAACTGTGTGTTTTTATCATGCTTTCTCTTATCGTTTTCCTTGCTCTTGAAAGTGCTACACGAATGGCAGTTTCATTCATATTCACTATTTCCGCGATTGCTGCAAATTCATATTGTTCTATATCCCGCATCTGTATTAATAATCGTTGCTGCTCCGGCAATTGATTTATTATTTTTTCAACCCAATTCAGACTGTCGATGTCTTCCACTTTCTTATCCAGGCTTGGTTGACCATCTGTAAAATTATTGTGAACGATTTTGATATTTCCTGCTCTTTTTGATTTTAATTGATCCAAACAATAATTTTTTGTCATTGTCATTGCAAAAGCTTCTATACTATTGAAGCCATTCAAACTTTCATTTTTACTCCATAATTTTACCAAAACTTCCTGAGTCGCATCTTCCGCCTCTTCTGTACTTATGAGCAGTCGCTTTGCCAGCCGAAAGACTTTGTCCTTGAATGGTGAGATTAGCTGCACAAACTCATTTTGGTTCATAAAGAGTATTTATTAAAGCGGTTATACAATCAAGACGATTCATGATTCTTTTTGTTACAAAAAAGCATAAAATAAAAACTAAAGTTAGTATTTTTACATTGATAATAGATATCGAGAACAAAAACATGAAAAAAACATTCAAACTTACGCTTTTATTATTCTTAGCTATTTTTACTTTCCAATCTTGCCAAGACAACGATGATGTAGCGGCACCAGTAGACTTAGACATTCAGGATTTTATCTGGAAAGGCTTAAACCAATACTATTTATGGCAAGCTGATGTACCTAATTTAGCTGATGACCGATTTGCAACTCAAACAGAACTAAATGCTTTTTTGAAAGGATATCCTGTTCCCGAAGATTTGTTTGATGCCTTGAGAGTGAACTCTTCAATTGACAGATTCAGTTGGATTGTAGATGATTATTTAGAACTGGAAGGTGCGCTTCAAGGAACCACAAAAAATGATGGTGTCGATTTTGGTTTAAGCTATAAACCCGGAAGCACTACCGAAATATTTGGCTATGTTCGTTATATTATTTCAGATTCAGATGCGGCAACCAAAGACATCAAGCGTGGAGATCTTTTTACTGCCGTAAACGGAACACAACTTACTATAAGCAATTACCAAAGCTTGTTAGGTGCCGAAAATTACACATTAAATATGGCTGACTACAACGGAACTACTATTGTTTCTAATGGAAAAACGGTTGCATTAACAAAAACAGTCTTGTCCGAAAATCCAATTTTAATCAATAAAATGATTGAATCAGGTTCTCATAAAATAGGGTATTTAATGTATAATGGATTTTACGCCAATTATGACAATCAATTAAACGAAGCTTTTGGCTCCCTTAAAGCACAAGGAATTACCGACTTGGTTTTAGACTTACGTTACAATGGTGGCGGTTCTGTTCTTACGGCAACACGATTAGCCAGTATGATAACGGGACAATTCACGGGAGAGGTATTTGCAAAACAACAATGGAACGCCAAAATCAACGCCTATTTTGAATCTGAAAGTCCAGAATCTTTAAAAAACAACTTCACTGACAAAATTGGAACTACACCTATTAACAGTTTGAATTTGACTAAAATTTATATTCTAACCACAAAAAGTTCTGCATCAGCAAGCGAATTGGTAATCAACGGATTGAAACCTCATATTAATGTGGTACAAATTGGTGATGTGACCACCGGAAAAAATGTTGGATCGGTTACGCTTTATGATTCCCCTACTTTTGGTACAGAAAACAGAAACCCAAAACACAGATATGCTATGCAGCCTATTGTTTTAAAAATCGTAAATTCGGATGGTTTTGGTGATTACTATAACGGATTACAACCTGATTATGAACTGAAAGAAACCTTGAGCACTTTAGGAGTTCTTGGTAACACTTCAGAGCCTTTATTAAGCACGGCAATCGGAAAAATTACTGGAACCGGAAAAATGCTGAAACAAAGTACAGGGAAAGATTTCGACTATTTTAAAGACGCCAAATCTATAAAAGGTATCCAAAACCAAATGTATATTGAGAAAGCACCCGAAGGACTTTTGAAAGCTTTAAAATAATTTAAAAAAGTCTCATAATAAAAATATTTTTTTTAAGTTTACATTTAGTATTCAACACCTTAAAACAGATCTAAATGAAAAACTTAAAAAAAGTATTATTAGTAGCAATTATAATTGTCTCTTTTTCATTTATAAGCTCTAAACCATTAGAACCAAAAAAAATAAATATAGTTATTGATGCAAGTCACGGTGGACATGATTTTGGAGTCATCTCTAATTCCATTAGTGAAAAGCAAATTGTAGAACAAGTCACTAACAAAATTAAGTCTTTGAATAGCAATGTTGTGATTCACCTTACCAGATCGGATGATCAATTTCTATCCCTTGAAGAAAGAGCTGATTTCATCAATAGAATCAAACCGGATTTAGTTTTGTCTCTACATGTAAATGCAAGCTTAAATAATAAAACATCCGGCTTGGAATTTTACGTTGCAAAAGAGACTGAATTTTTTGAAAAGTCAAATGAAATTGCAGAAAAATTAAATGATAAATTTTCAGAGAATACAAATTTAAAAATGTTAGGTGTAAAAACTGGTCCTTTTTATATTCTTAAAAAATCAGATGTACCTGCGGTAATTATTGAACTTGGTTATTTAACCAATGAAAATGACAAAAAATACTTGATTGATGACAAAGAACAAAATAGAATGGCTAAATCCATTTCGGAATTCATTTCGGAAATGAAATAGAAATAGCAGGTATAAAAAAGGCTTTCAGTGATGAAAGCCTTTTTAATTTCAAAAAAAAATAAAACTAATTATTAAAATAAAAACCATTTGGACCAACACCAACAGTTAGTTCTTTTTGTAAAGTTCCTGTTATAGAATAAATATATGCTTTACTGTTTGCTGTAAAATCGCCACCGTCAGCAATAAAAATACGGTTGTCATTTACTGCAAATCCGTACATTTTTCCATACGCAGAAGTAGAAGAGTAATTCACAATTGAAGTTACTGAAGCCTCATTTGCAATAATATTCATAGCATAAACAGCAGTTTCTACAGTGTAAAATATTCTATTTTCATAAATATCTAAGTTACTAGCTCCATCTAATGCTTCAGGAAAAGTAACTTTGCTAATAGTTTTGTCGGATAATTTCACTTTTACAATTTCACTTCTTCCTCCATAAGGGCTTCTTAACACATATAAAACACCATCTTTAGCTTCCATTGTATCCGCGCTTGATCCAATATTCACAGAAGTTTCAAGAGTGTTTGTACTAGGATTTACTACCAATAATTTATCATTACTGTAGGGTTCTGTAATATATAATTTGCCATTTTCAAGCACAATTCGGTTGGCTGTTGCATTCAATTCAATTTTTGAATCAACCGTATTAGTTGCTAAATTAATTACTGCTATATAATCGTCAGTATCACCACTCGTCGGATTAGCATATGAATAGGTGTTTGCATTGGTAACATATGCTTTCCCTTCTTTTACCACACCATATCTTGGGTTTTTAAGCCCAGAATCTATTTTAGCAATTAATTTAAAAGTATATCTGTTTACCACATTTATAGTATTAGAGCCACCAGCTATGATATAAGCATTGTCTCCATCAAAAAAAATTGATTGAGCATATTTTCCAAATACATCTGAACCGTTTACAGTACCATACACATCTTGCGTAAAACTACTTAAATCATTCCCGATATAAGAAACTGAGCCTTGTCCTGAGCCACCTTCATTCAAAATCAGAACACCATGGGTATAGGCTCCTATAGGCTCATTTGAATCATCATCATTCGAACATGAAACAAAAAACGAGATGCTGAGCGCAACTAAAAATAATTTACTGAACTTCATTATATTAAAATTTAAGGATTAAATACATATTATAATTTCTTCCTGGCATGGGTCTATCTTCTAAACTTTGGTACTCTTTATTAAATACATTTAGAATTTGAAAGCCTAGTTTAAAGGAAGATAAAAACTTCAAATCATAATCGATACCAATGTTAGAAACCATGTAATCATCAATGATTTCTTTAGGGTCATTATCTGATCTTGTATAAACAAAACCATTATATAAAAATTGATAATTAATCGAGATTTTACTGTGGGCGTACGCTACAGCTCCTGTCACCTTATTGAAAGGAACAAAAAAGAGTTGCTTGTTGGTTTCTTCATTTTTTGAAATGGTGTACGCATAAGTAGCATTGGCGCTAAAGTAGTTTTTACCATAATTATTTTTCCAGCTCAGTATGGTTTCTGCTCCGCAGGTATTTACTTTTTCAGTGTTTTGAGGTGCCCAAATACCATTTTTTCCTGGAATCCATCGCAGTAAATCTTTAATTTTAATGTAATAAACCGTTTGAGAAAAGGTTATTTTTTTATACGAAAAAACATTACCAATTTCTGCCTGATATGAACTTTCGGGTTTTAAATCGGGATTTCCTCCTTCTTCCCAATACAAATCATTGTAAGTTGGAATTCTGAAATTTCGAGACAAATTTAATTTCAGATTGTAAAATTTGTTAAACGCATATGATGACCCTAAGGAGAACAATACAGGCGATTTATAGACATCATTAAATTCTTTTCGGATGCCAAATTCGTTTTGCCATTTTGTATTTACTTGTTGTTTAGCTAAAAAGGCGAACGACCCTAATTCACGAATATGATTGCCAAAACTAGTACCGTATCCTTTGGTTCTGTTGTAATCTAAAACGCCATTAATTTGTATCGATTTAAGTAATTGACAGCCTAAATCGAGTTTGGTAATTAAACTTTCTGTTTTTCCATAACTATAATAATCGCGGTCAATATCAGCAAAATATTGGTAATTTTCGAAAATATAAGCTGTTTTGAAATTGGTTGTAAGTTTATCAAAATCGCCATTGTATTCTATCAAATTACGACTAAAACCATTAATGTATTTTGATTTGGTTTCAGATTCAGAAACCAGAGAAGTATTACGGTCTGTGTTCGAAGTTTGGCTGTATAATTTAAGAATATTATTTTTATTTATTTTATATCCAAAATCAGCATTCAAACCCATCACGTCATATTGTCCATTTCTATTCCGACGTTGTTCTCCTCTCCAATTGTATTTATTTAAGTATAAATAATCATTGGTCGAGCTATTTTTTGAAAACCCAATTTGAGTGCTCCATTTTTCATTCGAAACATTCATTTTATAATTTACGCCAATAGTGTTGAAACTTCCATAATATAACTTTAAACTATTGTCGAATTGGTTGTTAAAAGATAAGTCATTGTTCAAATGAACCGTTCCACCAATAGCACCACTTCCGTAAATAACGCTTCCACCACCAGCTTTTACGTTTATCGAATTGTAATCTGAAGCCGAAATAGTATTAAAATCGGTGCTTCCGTTCATTTGCGAATTAATGTTGATTCCATTCCAAATGACAGCGGTTTGTGATGCGGTTGTTCCTCTAAATGAAACTGTCGAAAGCATGCCTCGTCCATATTCTTTAAAATAAATAACCGAATTAAAGTTTAACAAATCAGTTAGTAATGCTTCATTTTTGTTGATTATGGAATCATTGAGTTTTAATACCGATTGTGAAGTAGAGAATTTTTTGAAGTTATTGTCAGAAACTACGACTTCTTTTAACTTTGTTATAGAATCGTTTTGTGCCGAAATAAATTGGCATACGCACAGCGAAAAGCATAGAAAGAGTTTTTGTAATGTCATAATTTCTAAACTCTTTTTCCCGAGAGTTCGATATTTGTTAACAAAGGCAGGTCTCCTGGCTCGCGTCTGTTGTTTCCCTTCCCGAGAAACTGAAATAAATTCAGTTAACTCAGTGGTTTTGTAGCTAACAACAGCATTCCAATAACGGAACTAAGCTTACAGTTGCGGGTACAGCTCAGGATTTTATTTTAGATTTTAGATTTTCTAAAAAATCTAAAATCTGTAATTCCACCTGATTCCCTTTTAATGTGTTTTAAAAATCATAACACAACCTTAATGCGGATGCAAATATAAAGTTAAAATTACTGAAAAATCAAATTTGCTTTATTTTTTAAATAAAAATTTAAACAAAAAACAGCTTTTTGACTTAAAGTAAATTCGGACTATCTTTTTCTTATAATTCAATTTTAATTACAGCACCAAAATCAACTTTATTCTGAAATGCATCTTTTAGTGGTAAATTAGTAATTCTACACAATACACTTCGAATGACTCCTGCATGAGCAACGATAATTACCGGCTTAGAACTATTTTTCAGAAGTTCATTTTCCATAAAATCAAAAACTCGATCGTGCAAATCCGTAAACGATTCCCCATTAGGTACTCGAACATTTACAAAATCATTCATCCAAGGTGTAAAATCATTTGGTGGAATTACATCCCAATTTTTCATTTCCCAATCTCCAAAATTCATTTCCAACAAACGGGAATCTTCATTAATAGAAGTAATTACTGAATTTTCTTTGATATAATTCGCCAAAAGAACACAACGCTGCAAAGGGCTGGAATAGAGAATCGCATCTTCTGGTAATTGTTTTTGAATGACTTCAAAAATCACATCGTAAGGCTTCAGTATGCCCACATCCGATTGTCCATAACAAACTCCTTTTTCACAAACCGTATCGGTATGACGTACTAAATAAACTTCCATAATGCAATAACTGATATATAAAAAACCACTTCACAAACCTGTTGGGTCGCACCCAAACAATCCCCGGTATACCCGTCAATCCATTTCTGAAAATAACGTGCTAAAAAAAATCGAGTCAGAAAAACAGGTAGTAAAACCAACAGCATTTGCCACTGAAAATAGGACAAAATAACTAATGGAAGTAATCCAAAAAAGAAAGCTCCTACCACTTCTCTCCAAGAATAACTTTGTGCGATAGGTTTGCTTTTACTTGAAGCATCTTCTCGAGAATATTGATGAGTAAAAACAATTGAAATCGCTGCTAATCGACTGATGGAATGCGCTGAAACAAGGAGTAAGAAACAAACAAAATATACATTTAGACCCGTGTTTTCTGCATTTCTAAAAAGCATATTTGTGGACATCAACTTTACTAACAAGAGTAAAACAACACCTATTGCTCCATAAGCACCAATGGCACTGTCTTTCATAATCATCAGTATTTTTTCTTTGGTCCAACCGCCTCCAAAACCATCGCAAACATCAGCAAAACCATCTTCATGAAAAGCTCCCGTAACTAAAACCGAAGCAATCATCGAAAATATGACCGCAATTTCAGGAGCAACTAAATAATTAAAAACACAATATACCCCAAAAGTCACACTACCTACTATCCAACCAATTACTGGAAAATAGCGTGACGCTTTATTTAAATAGTCGGGATTGTGATCAATATTTTTGGGACACGGAATTCGGGTGTAGAACATCAATGCGGTAAAAAATATGTGGAGTTCTTTTTTCATTTTCATATTATTTTGGCTAAAGCTAAAGCCACTTCATCTATACATTTATATTCCAACAGCTAAAGCTGTCGGCTATTCACTCCTGCGGATTCAAAACTGGCCATTTCATCCAAAAAAGCTACTGCTGATTGAATAATAGGAAATGCCACAGCACAACCCGTTCCTTCGCCTAAACGCAAATCGAGTTGTAATACCGAACGAACTTTTAGATAATCTAATATTTTTTGATGCCCCTGTTCTGCGGAGCTATGGCAAAAAATAGCGTTTTTGGTAATGGATGGATTTTTTTTATACGCTATCAAAAAAGCCACACTGCAAATAAATCCATCTACAAGGATAAGCATATTCTCTTCTTTTGCCTTAAGCATTCCACCAACCATTTGCATAATTTCGAAACCTCCAAAATAGGCTAATTTGCTGTCCAAATCATCTGACCCTTGGTAATTATCAATGGCTTTTTTAAGGATATTTTGCTTTTGGGTTAACTTTTCATCAGTCACACCTGTCCCTTTTCCTACGCAATCTTCTATTGGTAATTTCAAAATAACACTCATTAAAACAGAAGCTGTAGCTGTATTCCCGATACCCATTTCACCAAAACCAATACAATTACTTCCTGTTTTTGCAACGATTGCTACAATTTCACTTCCTTTGACAAAACACAATTCCAGTTCCGTTTTACTCATTGCGGCTCCATGCAAAAAAGAGTGTGTTCCTTTTCCTGTTTTTGCCGAAATCAAATTGGCATTCATGGGAAAATCATAATTCACACCCGCATCCACAATTGATAATTGGATGTTATTTTGTTTGCAAAACACATTGATTGCTGCACCTCCTTCGAGAAAATTAATCACCATTTGTCTCGTAACATCTTGCGGATAAGCACTCACGCCATGATTAGCAATTCCATGATCGGCAGCAAAAACGACCATATTAGGTTTTGTGATTTTTGGTTCTAAAGTTTGAAATACCTCTCCTATTTGTTTCGCTACCACTTCCAAAATTCCTAATGACCCTAATGGCTTGGTTTTATTATCGATTTTGTATTGCAATGCTTTGGAAAAATCAGATGAAGTCTCCGTTCTATCTTGATTTTCAAAATTTATATTTTCGATTTTACTTACGTGTAAAACTGTAATTTCTTCTATAAAAGGAGCTTCTTGTTTTTGTTTCCAATTCAATTGTTGCAACATCGGTTGGTTTTCATAATTGGTGGCAGGTTTGCCTACACAGAAATAACCCAAAGGCTCAATATTTTCAGGTAAACCCAATAATTGCTTGAACTGATAATAATTCAAAATTGAAACCCAACCCATAGAATAGCCTTGTTCTGTAAGCGAAAGCCATATATTTTGTACTGCACAAACCGAACTGAATTTTATTGCTTCATTACTACCAACTGTTCCAATGGTAAAACTATTCAATACCGAACGATCATAACAAATCACTAATCCAAGTGGCGCTTCCTCAATCGCTTCAAGTTTTAGGGCTTGGTATTGTGTTTTTTGATTTACATCATCAGTTAGATTTGCCGCTTTTATATCATATTCCAAAAACAATTCCTTAATTGCCTTTTTAATTTCAGTCGACTTGATAAGATAGTATTTTGTAGCATCAGTCAAACCCACAGAAGGTGCCCAATGTCCCGCTTGCAGTGCTTTTTGAACCACAGCATCAGGTACTTCATCATTCGTAAAATGACGGGTGTCGCGACGGGATTTTAAAATTTCATCTAAATAAGTCATCTTAAAATGATTTTATTATAAGGTTATAGCAACAACTACTAATTTAAAACATGTAAGGAATATAAGTCCATTTAAGTTAAGCTTCAATTCCAGAATAAGTTCAAAACAATTTAACATTTCAGTAAGTTTACTAAACAATAACCATTTTGTTCTTTTATGCCCTTATATTCCTTATATGGTTTAACTTGTTTTCTTTTGTTATAAATTATATTCCAACTAATCATATATAGTTGCTTTTGGTTATTCATCCCAAACGATGAAACAATAATTCTCATAGGTAATTCTAGTGAATTCAGGCAGTTCAATCGCTCCAGAAAATAACGGACAATTGATTACCAAAGTATGAAACTCCCCATTTTCTCCGCAAGGATCAATACCTTTTTCGAGTAATTCTCGTGCTAATTCTTTAGTTAAAATTTTACCCAAATAACTTTCACCCATTGTTGTATTGCAGGAAACAATCATCGTTACAATGCCGCTTTCAAGCATTTGGTTTACCAAAACAATTCGGTCTTGTTGCCACAAAGGCAAAATTGCTTTTAGCGAAGCCGCCTCACATACTTTGTCCTCCCAATCTTTATGCGGTTGTAAATCGATGTCACCAAAAACGGCTGCTTCCAAATCATACTTGCCTTTTAGCATTTTCAAAACAGCAATAAACTTTGCTTCATAATCACCCCAAGTTGCAGGAATTGCTTCCATAGGCAACTGCATTTTTTGGGCTTGCTGATTCAATATAGCTAAAGGTAATCCATGAGAACGGGACACTTTCCCGTTCTCATTCATCATATTGAGTAGCACTTTTGGAATAAATCCTTGCTGAACTGTTTGCATCATTGCATAACAACTGTCTTTTCCTCCACTCCAGGAAGTTACAAAATTCATATTTTTTCTTTTATTGTTACAGGAATTCCAGAAACCATGAGCACAACGGTATCGGCATTTTTGGCTAAATATTGGTTCATCCAACCTTGAAGTTCTGTGAATTTTCTACCAATATGAGTTTCGGCATGAACGCCCATCCCTATTTCATTGGTTACAATAATAATAGTTGCATTTTCTTGATTGGCAATGGCATCAAATTCGGTTTTAGCTTGTTCTAAACACAAGGCAACATCATTTTTAGTATCCACGAAAAAGTTCGTTAACCAAAGTGTAACGCAATCTACAATTGCTACTTTTCCTGAAAAATCAATTTCGCTCAAATGTTTTTCTTTTTCGATATTAATCCATCGTTCATCACGATCTTTTTGATGGCGATCGATTCTCTTTTGGAAATCATCATCCCATTTTCTGGCTGTAGCAACATACATTGGTTTATCAGATAATTCTTTTGCTAAATTTTCGGCATAACTACTTTTACCGGAGCGTTCGCCGCCAGTTATTAAATATATCATTTTTATATTTTTTTAAATCCATACGGACAATGTCGACATCCATTGTCACAACAATGCCCTCTTTTTAGATGAAACCAAGCCTTAAAAACATAATTCCCATTTTCTAAATAATAGTCGATTCCTTCTATGAGATTAGTAGTCTTTGGTAAATCTTTGGCTCTGTTTTCAGTTGCGGTTTCGGGAGTTACTGTTGCCACATACTCCTCTATTTTCATCGAACAAGCGGCGGCAAAACAACTGGGACAAAGGCAATCAATACTATCTGAAGGGTTAAAAATAGGAGGAAAATCATTACACCAACATTGGCACCCTTCTGAAGTATCACCACAATTAAAGGGCTTTTCGCAAGTAGAGCAATTTTTGACTTTTATGCTATTCATTTGGTAAAGATACTATTTGTTCATTTTTTTACCACTAAAAATAAACAAGAAATTTTATAAATTTGATATACCTTTGTCGTTATCGAAAAATTAAATTATGAAATTTCCCTTTTATAAAATCCTTTTTGTTCTCTCTTTTTTAGCTTTCATTGGATGTAAGAAAAATGAAAAATCGGATGTCGCAAAAACAACTATCGCAAAAAACACAATTGAATATGCTTCAGGACTCGCTATTTATGAATACGACGGTTATTCAGTTGTAAAGGTGATTAATCCTTGGCCTGATGCCAATAAAAATTTCACTTACGTTCTAAAAGAAAAAAACAGTATCGTTCCGGATAGTTTACAAAAATACACTGCCGTTCAAGTTCCGTTGCAATCGATTGTGGTAACCTCAACTACAAATATTCCTTTTTTGGAAATACTTGGCGTAGAAAAATCATTGGTAGGTTTCCCACATACAGATTATATTTCCTCCGAGAAAACCAGAAAATTAATTGATGTGGGTTCCGTTAAAAACGTGGGACAAAATGAGAAATTAAACATGGAACAACTCATCGAATTGACTCCTGACCTTATTGTGACTTTTGGCGTAGACAATAACAACCCGATGATTAAAAATTTAGAGAAAAGCGGCTTAAAAGTAATGATTCAGGGCGATTGGATGGAGCAATCCCCTCTTGGAAAAGCAGAATGGCTAAAACTGTATGGTGCGTTATTTGGTAAAGAAAAAGAAGCCAAAACACTTTTTGATAACATTGTAAAAAACTATAATGAGGCTTTAAAATTAGTTTCAAATAAAAAACCGGAATCAACTGTATTATATGGTTCGATGTATCAGGACCAATGGTTTGTTGCCAAAGGAAATAGCTGGGTGGCACAATTTATGAAAGATGCAAAAGCCAATTATCTTTGGTCTAATGTTGAAGGAACAGGAAGTCTGGGTTTGTCGTTTGAAAACATATTAGATAAAGCAAAAAGTGCTGATTACTGGATTGCCTCGGGTCCGTTTAAAACAATATCCGAATTAGGGGACAGTAATCCGCATTACAGCCAGTTTGATGCTTTTGCAAGCAAAAACGTTTATACTTTTGAAAGTAAATTAGGGGCAAAAGGCGGAACAATTTATTATGAATTAGCACCAAGCCGACCTGATTTAGTTTTGAAGGATTATATTAAAATCTTTCATCCTGAATTGCTTCCTAAGTATACTTTTACTTTTGCACAAAAACTAAATTAAATCCTCACCCCTCCCGAAGCGTCGGGACTCTCCAAAGGAGAGGGAGCCAAAACTGAATTTCAATTCATTTTAAAAATTAAATATAGTATCGCAAAACATAATACAGGTATAAACAAACGACAATTGAACAATCAAAAACGAAATACAATTCTATTTATCCTGATCGGTTTAGGGCTGATTATCATGTTTTTTCTAAACATTAGTCTCGGTTCGATTACGATTCCTTTCAAAGAAATCTACACTAGTTTGACAGGTGGCCAGGCAAGTAAATCAACTTGGGAATATATCATTATCAATTATCGTTTGCCCAAGGCCATCACTGCCGTTTTAGCAGGAATGGGATTATCGACAAGTGGTTTATTAATGCAAACCTTGTTTAGAAACCCATTGGCAGGGCCTGATGTTTTAGGACTGAGTTCAGGAGCAAGTTTGGGTGTTGCTTTTGTTATATTGAGCGCTAGTTTGTTACCTCCATTTTTAAGCACTCTTTTATTGTCCTCTTACGGAGTAGTTTTGGCATCTACATTAGGAAGTACTGCGGTTTTATTATTGGTTTTATTAGTTTCGCAACGTTTACGTGATACGATGGCAATCTTAATTGTGGGCTTGATGTTTGGCAGTTTTACCAGTGCGATTGTGGGCGTACTCACCTATTTCAGCTCAGCGGAACAATTACAGAAATTCACTTTTTGGTCTTTGGGAAACCTTGGAAATTTGTCTTGGACATCGATCCTAATTTTATCCATTTGCGTGGGAATTGGTTTGCTTTTGAGTATTTTCAGTATCAAATCATTGAATGCTTTACTTTTGGGTGAAAACTATGCCCGTAGTTTAGGCCTGAATTTCAAAAAAGCACGCCTGATTATCATTTTTGCAACGAGTATTTTAGCTGGTAGCATTACCGCTTATGCAGGTCCAATTGCCTTTATTGGTTTGGCAGTTCCTCATATAGCAAAATTGATATTTAAAACTAGTGACCATTCCGTATTGTACTGGAGTACATTATTTTTAGGAGCTGCAATAATGCTTATTTGTGATGTAATTTCACAAATGCCGGGCATGGAAGTTACTTTGCCTATCAATGCTGTGACTTCGATAATTGGTGCACCGATTGTGATTTGGTTATTGGTTCGCAAACGAAAAATGATGGGATAGTTTAGAGGACAGTAAACAGTTTTCAGTTTTCAAAACTTTGAGTCTTTGAGCCTTCGTGGCAAAAAACTCATATAATTAGTGGTAAAAAATGAGCAACAAAAAAAACATACTTACAACATCACATTTAAGCATTGGTTATAAAACCAAAAACTCGGTGATATCTATTGCCAAAAACCTCAACTTGAATTTACAAGAAGGAAAACTGATTGCTTTAATTGGGGCGAATGGAATTGGAAAATCGACTTTATTGCGAACAATAACTGGAATTCAAAAACCGCTACACGGTGATGTTTTTTTGAATGATAAAAAAATCACATCCTACAATCCTTTAGAGTTAGCTCAAAATTTAAGTATTGTTCTTACCGAAAAATTACCTCCAAGCAATCTAACCGTTTTTGAGTTAGTGGCGTTGGGTAGACAGCCCTATACCAATTGGATCGGGACATTGACTGATCTAGATATAGTAAAAGTGAACGAAGCGATGGAACTGACTCAAATCAGTCACTTAGCTACTAAAAAACATTATGAAATAAGTGACGGGCAATTGCAAAAAGTTCTTATTGCACGTGCTTTGGCACAAGACACACCTTTAATCATCCTCGATGAACCCACCACTCATCTGGACTTATTACACAAAGTGGCACTTTTCAAATTACTTAAAAAACTGACGCACGAAACGGAAAAGTGCATTCTTTTTTCTACTCATGATATCGATATGGCAATACAATTGAGTGACGAGATGATTATCATGACGCCAGAAACCGTAGTGCAAGACGAGCCGTGCAATTTGATTAGCAAAGGAAGTTTTAATACCTTATTCAAAGACGAACATATTGTTTTTGATAGCGAAAAAGGAAAATTTTTGATTGTTTAATTAGCCTGCTTTTACTACAAAGACATTCTTTTTTGCCACGAAGGCTCAAAGACTCAAAGTTTTGAAAACTAAAAACTATATAATGGTGCCTTCTGAAATCTGCCATCTGAACACTGAATACTCATCACCCCCCTTTCAATAAATTAATACTCACTGTTGCAATAGCAGCATCTGGAAATCTCCTGAAGAAATTATTATCCGGATACAATCCCGCTTCAGCAGCTATTTTGTGTAATACAGGAATTTCCACTATATATTGATCCGAAAAACCGTGCGTGGCATCATAAGCGGTAGCGGCAGTTTTTCCTAAATTGGCAGCGGTCAAAGTTGGGGCAATGGTATGCAATTCAATCATTAACAATCCGAATTTTCTAACATAAGGCGACCATTTATTGAAATGTTCCAATAGATTATCTTCGACTAAACTATTACTGATTCGCTCTCCTCTATGCGCAAATGCTCCTGTTGAATGACTCACTCTGTCTTTGGTGATATGTTTTGGCATTTCCCAAATTCTGTTGTGATCCAAGAAGGTTCTCACATTCAGCAAATCTTTCAAATCGATGTTATAATTTTCCAATAAATCATTGGCTAACAAATCAGGCTGACCAATATCTCCCCAAATTACTTTGGCCCAAATATCTGCTTTGATCAAATTGGCTCGGGTTACTTTCAAAGCCGCTTGATTATAATCGGCACCAACAAGGAACAAAGGATACTCATCCAGCATTTTTCCGCGTAGGGTTTGTCTTTCGATTACAGTATAAATATGTTCTATAAATGCCCCATTGCCACAACCCATATCCAAGATTCCTTTGGGTTGGTCTTCTATAGGTAAATTAAATAATTTGATGATAATCTCATCTACGACTTTAAAATAAGTATCGTGCGCACCCCCGCTTCCCCAAACATTCATTTCTCGATCCACATGAATTTCATCTTCGCCTTCGGCAACGGTTCGGAGTATATTTGGGTTACCAAAAAGCAAATCCTCCATTTTACTGAAAGTGGGTAAATAAGAAACCGTCACCCCATAAGCAGTGGCTCTTTTGGCAAAAAACAACCCCTTTTCCGTAAACTGATAATTGCCTTTTTTTTGTGTAAACCAACCTAAATCAACAAAGAAATCCAGAATGATTTTGAAATTTTCGGGTGATTTATGAAATTCTTCGGGGCGGAAGGAAATTTCCATAAAATACTTATGAAACATCCCACTCATACCAAGTCTTACTAATATTGGTCCAACCAAACAACCTTCAATATGCGTTAAAATCTGATGTTGAATTTCATTGGTTGTGGGATCATTGGAGAATAAAATCCCATAATTAGTTGCATATAAATCGAAAATTAAACCCAATCGAACGAATGGAATATCATCTAATAATCGCGTACGAAATTGCATCGTGAAATTTAGTAAATCAAGTACATCTTCATACAAATAGAACATCGAAAAAGCAATGGCACTTTTGTCGTTTATGCTATATTTAATTTGATCTGTACTATTATTGATACGATAATCCAAGAATCCTTGAGAACACAAAACACGCAAACCTACATTGAGATAACCCTCATTGGCTTTAAACTGCGAGGTAAGTTCCTTCAGCGTCACTTCTTTTCTGTCAAGAATATAGGACAGCACTCCTTTTTCATGCAAAATATACGCTACAGGTGCGGTAACCAAACCATCTAAATGTTTGAAAATGGCACTTCTAAGGATAACTTTATCGATCATAAAAGTAAATTTTAAAGGAGAAAAAAACACAATTCAATCCGGAATGACCTACTCAAATATATGAAATTCCATCCACAAAATTGCCTTACTTTTTACAATTCTAAATTTCCAACTTACCGTTTACTAGTTATTTGTCTTTTTGCTTCGCCAATGACAAACGCAACAGAATTTGCGATATTAAAACTTCTAATTAGTGGTGACATTGGAATCGTCAAATGATTGGGAAATTCGTTCAAAACAGCTTCGCTCAAACCCACACTTTCTTTCCCAAAAACCAACCAGTCACCATCCTGAAAATCATTCTCTAAATACGATTTATCGGCGTGAGAACTCATCAGAAAAACTCGGGATAAATCAGGAATCCGTGCTTTCCATTCGGTTACATTTTGATATTCCGTAACATCAAGATGCACCCAATAATCCAAGCCGGAACGTTTCAGATTTTTATCATTGATAACAAACCCAAAAGGATGAATTAAGTGTAAACGGCTTTCGGTGCCCACGCACAATCGACCAATATTCCCAGTATTATTAGGGATTTCAGGTTCTACTAAAACGATGTTTAACATTTTATACTTTATTAAAAGATTGAAAAATTAAAAGATTGAAAAATTCATATCCTATCCCTTAAATTTCTATTTGAAAATTTTCTACTTCTTTAACTTCTCCCGACTGTAAATCATTCAGATGTACGTTTCCTATTCGAACACGAACCAATCGCAAGGTAGGAAAACCAACAGCGGCAGTCATTTTTCTGACTTGGCGAAACTTTCCTTCATTCACCGTTATCGAAGCCCAGGAAGTTGGACCGTGACGTTCATCTCGTATCTTTTTTCCTCTTGCGCCAAAAGCAGGAATTTCATTAATTAAAAAAGCTTTGCAAGGTTTAGTGATGTATTTAGTGCCATTAAAACCTATTTCGACCCCTTTTTGCAATTCCTCAATCGCTTCCTGATTGATAATGCCATCGACTTGGACATAATATTCTTTGTCGACTTTTTTACTTCTGATGATTTCGCTCATCATCCCATCAGTAGTCAATAGCAATAATCCTTCGGAATCTTCGTCAAGACGACCTATAGCCATCGTTCCTTTGGGGAAATCATATAGTTCACCCAACAGTTTCTTTTTTCTTTTTAATTCGTAAATAAACTGACTCAGATACCCGTAAGGTTTATGAATGATGAAGTGATGTTGGCTCATGCTGATGAAATTGTAATAAAGAATCACAAAAGTACCATAACCAAAGGGATTACAGAACATTTCATTAAAATGAATTCAAAAATATAATGATTGTACAACTCAATGAATAAGCGTAAACCATAAATGATTACAAATTCTTCCTTTCAATCACTTATTTAGAATTTACTCGTTTCATTTTCCCAATCCCAATCAATAAAGTTCCAAAAAAAAGAAAAGCCAATAGCATAAAAAAGCTGTTAAGCAGCACTTTGCTGTATCCCAAAACAGTTACATTGACAAACGGATACGGATAAAAACTAAAAAAAGCACCCCGAACTAACGTGTAAACCAAATACACGGAAGGAAAAATCAACCACGGAAAGATGTTTTTGAATTCCAATTCTTTTTTAGGAACAAATACTATCCAAAATACGAAAACCAATACCGGAATGACCAAATGCAATAACTCATCCACTACTTTTTGAGAACCCGTTGGAGCCCATAAAAATCGCAGAATCGCATTGTAAACAAGCCCTACAATGATGATGTATAATGTAATTGCTGTTGTGTTTTTAGGTTTCGAAAAAAACAAACCCCATTTGGATTTTGGCTTTAGCCAAAGAAAAGTAAAACACAACGCAACCAGAATATTCGATTGAATCGTAAAAAAACTAAAAAATCGGACAATCGTTTCCAGAAGTGAAGCCACACGATTCAAAATTATAAGATACAATTGCAATAAAACAGCAAACCAACCGACAATAGCTATAATTGCAAAAAAACGAGAATGGAATTTTATTGATTGATCCTGCATATTCTTAAAGTATAAAAAATTAATTGATAGCTAAAATTTACAAATCCATGTATGCTAAAACTTGAGATAGTATTTTGATTTCGGAAAGGAAACAAGGAAACTTTTGTTTATTTTTACAAACTTACAAAAAGAAATTTTATGTCAAATATGCTTCCGTTTTTATTGATTTTCATCGTTGCTCTCGCCATCGGCATTTTCATTGGGAAACTCATTTTCTCTGCCCGATTTCAGTCGGAAAAAATTAGTTTAGAAGAAAAGCTAATTGCATTTTCTTTCCAATTCAATCAACTAAAAGAGCAAATTGCTATTGACAAAACAGCCTTTGAAAAGCAATTAGAAAACACCAATTCTGAGAAAGAAAGCATTCGAAACGAAAAAGACAGTCTGGCAATTCAGCTTTCTAAAAAAGAAGTAGATTTCGAGAATCTTTGGGAACGCAACAAGGAACAAAAAGAAGAAGTCGAGAAACTACAAGAAAAATTTACCAAGGAATTTGAAAATCTCGCAAACAAAATATTAGAAGAAAAGTCCAATAAATTCACGGAACAGAACAAGGAAAACATGAAAAATATCCTGTCGCCTTTGCAGGATAAAATTCAATTATTCGAAAAAAAAGTAGAAGACACACACAAAGAAAGTATTGATTATCATGCGGCTTTGCGTCAACAAATTCTGGGCTTGCGAGAAATGAATATTCAAATGAGCAAGGAAACCATTAACCTGACCAAGGCTTTGAAAGGCGATAGTAAAATGCAGGGGAATTGGGGCGAATTAGTTTTAGAACGCGTTTTAGCAAAATCAGGATTAGAGAAAGGCCGTGAATATGAAGTACAACAAGCGTTCACCACCGAAGATGGCAATCGCGTTTTTCCTGACGTTGTCATCAATCTGCCTGACGGCAAAAAGATGATTGTCGATTCCAAAGTCTCTTTGACTGCTTATGAAAAATACATCAACGAGGAAGATGACGATGTAAAAGTTGGATTTTTAAAAGAACACGTTAACTCCATCAAACGCCACGTAGAACAATTAGGCAATAAAAACTACCAAGATTTATATCAAATAGAAAGTCCTGATTTCGTATTGTTATTTATTCCAATTGAACCCGCTTTTGCCATGGCGCTTAACGAGGATACGACTTTATACAACAAAGCATTCGAGAAAAACATTGTTATTGTTACGCCTGCTACTTTATTAGCTACTTTACGAACTATTGATAGCATGTGGACCAATCAAAAGCAACAGGAAAACGCTTTGGAAATTGCGCGTCAGGCTGGTGCATTGTATGATAAATTTGAAGGTTTTGTGGGTGATTTAATCAAGATTGGCAAGAAAATAGACGAAAGCAAAATTGAATACAGTGGCGCCATGAATAAACTGGTGGAAGGAAAAGGAAACTTAATCGTAAGTGTGGAGAAATTGAAAAAGATGGGAGCCAAAGCGAAAAAAGCACTTCCTGAAAGCATATTGAACAGAGCGGAAAAAGACGAAAATCAATTATTAAACGAATCAATATGAAAAGAATTTTAGGAATTATTTTAGGGATAAGTACTCTTGCCTTAATTTGCTATTTTGCATTTCTCTACTACGTTCCTTACAGCGAAGGCATTCGCTCTGGTGAACTCATAAAATTAAGCCACAAAGGAATGGTAATAAAAACATGGGAAGGCGAGTTAAGCCAAGGAATTTCCGGAGCTCAGATTTTTAGTTTCTCCGTTTTGGACAGCGACAAAAAAGTGATTGAAGATTTGAAAGGACTTCAAGGAAATTATGTCAAATTAACCTACGTAGAAAGATACCGAACATTTGCCTGGTGGGGAGAAACGAGATATTTTGTAACATCCGTTCAAAAAGAAGCTTCACCCTTTAATCAAAAATAAATTTTATGAATACTATTTTTAAAACTGTCGCCTCTTCTAATATCAGTATTTCAGAATTAATGCTACCGTCCCACACTAATTTTAGCGGAAAGATCCATGGTGGTTATATATTATCATTACTCGATCAGATAGCTTTTGCCTGTGCCTCAAAATTTTCAGGGAATTATTGTGTAACCGCCTCAGTGGATACAGTAAATTTCCTAAAACCGATAGAAGTAGGCGAATTGGTTACGATGAAAGCCTGTGTGAATTATGTAGGTAATAGTTCTATGATTATAGGTATTCGTGTAGAGGCCGAGAATATTCAAACAGGCAAAACAAAACATTGTAATTCCTCCTATTTTACCATGGTTGCCAAAGACAAGGAAGGCAAGAGCATGCTTGTTCCAGGATTAATCCTGTCTAATCTAAATGAAGTACGCCGTTTTTGCAATTGCATCAAACAAATAGCCTTAAAAAAGGAAAAAGACCTACACGAAGAAGTCTTTAATTACAGCTCTATAGAAGCGCTAGCAAGCTTAGAAAAGTACAATGTTAGGTTAGAATTGAACTAGGTGATTTAATTCTCGTTTTTGGGCTAAAATCAATTGGTTAGAAACTTTAAAATTCAGAAATCAACTACAACTTCTAATTTACATAAACTGCCCTATAAATTCATTTTAATTAGGTTATTTTCCCCATATCGTAAGTTTTATTTCCTTGAAATTTCGTAACTTTAAGTAATTTAATTCATAGAAGATTATGAAAAAAATTACGCTCCTTTTCCTAATTTTTATTGCTAATACGACTATTGCCCAAGAAAAAATGATGACCGATAAAGGAATTATAAATTTTGAGGCTTCAGTACCATTCTTTGAAGAAGTAAAAGCGATAAATCAAAAAACATACTGTGTTTTGGTTACCAAAACGGGGGAGATAACCTGTTGGGCTATCATTAAAAATTTTCAATTTGAAAGAAATTTGATGGAAGAACATTTTAATAAAAATTACATGCAGAGTCATCGTTTTCCTAAAGCCACTTTCAAAGGCATTATTGAAAAATTTGATTTAAAAAACATTAACTCAACTGCAAACGAATACCTGATTAAAGGAAAAATTACTATGCATGGAAAATCAAAAAAAATCATAGTAATTGGTACCATTAAAAAGGGAGCTCAAGGAATCGAACTAATTTCAAATTTCCCGCTAAATACCGATGATTTCAAAATCGAAATTCCTTTTATAGTACGAAGTAAAATATCCAAAAACGTGAATACTCAGCTTTATTGTGTTTTACAATAATTTTCGTTAAACAATTCCTAAGTGCTTGCTCTAAGTTTGTAAATTGAAATTGAAATCCTAATTTTTCAAATTTTTCTGACGACACTCTTCACCCATTCAATACTATTTTGGACATTTCACTCCTTACAATTTTATCTATAAAAGGAGGGCCTTTGTCTGCCTAATCAAGTAAAAATGATGTCTTATTTTTTCTTATAAAAAATTTTATTAGAAAGTGAAAATATTCTATTTAAATCAATTCCCCCATATTTTAGAAAACTCTTACTAGGTTAAACCCAAAAGCAATTTCTCCTTTGCTCCAATCACCAGTAGTCTGTCCTAAAAAACCAGATTCATGCATCGCTTTGGAATTGGTAAAATGCATTTGAAAAACATGTCCTCCTGTTTCTAAATCGACACCTATAGAAAGAGGATTTTTATAGATAGATTGACTTGCCCGATTTAAATGAGCCGCATAATCCATATTAACAGACCACCGTTTTGCAAATTTATATCTTCCTCCTAAACCAATTGCATACTGATTATTATCCTGTGGGTTGGGTAATATAACCTCTTTATTTTCATCCAAAATATCCCTAACAATATTTTCATGAAAATAAGTAGGAGCAATCTCAAGAGATAATTTCTCGGTTACTTTTCTAGAAATTAATAGTTGAGTCACATACGTCAAACGATTTTCAAATTGAATCAGTGGATAATTAACTTTTTTCATTTCAGTATTTATAGCTAGACTGTTAAATCCGACAATTGTTACAGGAAATCCTTCTGTTTTTTGTGAGATTAATAAATACTTTATTCCCAAATCATATGTTTCCTGAAAACCACTTCTAGAAACATGCACTGTCAACCAATCTTTCAATCCAAAAGCAAATTTTAATTGCGTATTAGCATTATCCAGTCCAAAAAAATCATCAAAACCCTTATTCAAATAGTCAAATCGATGTGCAACAATAAAATAAAAATCACCTTTCCCAATTAATTTAGTAGATTCTAAGTTTACAATTTTTAACGATTTAAATGCAGATACCTCATTTGTATTTGTCTTTTGAACATCAATTTCAGACAACAAATCATCTTGAGCAAAAGCGAAAATCGGAAACATTAATGCAAAAAGTAATTTTTTCATATTTATCCATATTTCAATTTATAATTATACATTGATCTAATTTTAGTTCTTCCAATAAGGAATCGTACCCTATAAGACGCCCTTTGATTGTTACCTCAGAGTTGGGCAGGATGGTTATGGGGATTTCTTCTAAAAACGTAGCAAACAACTTTTCATCAAGAACCATAGATTGAGTTTCAAAATCTACACTAAAAATTTTTCCACTTACAATAATGGTTTTATCTAAATATTTTGTGTTAGCCGCCGATTCATTAGTTTGAAACTCTAAAATAATTGCTTTGGCGCTCACATTATAACTTCCTTCTTCATTTGCTATATCACGATGTTTCTTATAAATAAACAAATACCCCCCAACAAGAACTATAATCAGTAAAAGTGACGCAGCTATTATTTTATATTTCTTCATGTAATTTTATGATTTATTTATCAAAAATATCTAAAAATAATCAAACCTCAGTTTTTTTTCTTATTTTTATAAAATAAACAATCTTTTTTACATACAATGAAAATAGAAAAAGTATTTACCTTAGCAATTTTGGCCTTTTCAATTGTAAGTTGTTCCAGTGGATCAGAATCTGATATTGCACCATCCCCTAATCCTACTCCGGGATCAATAACCTATACGAACAACATTAAATCAATTATAAACAATAACTGTATTTCTTGCCATGACAATAACCCTACAAACGGAGCATCCGTTTCATTAGACACATATGCAAGAGTCAAAAGCGCCACTGAAAACAACGGATTAATCGATAGGATTTCAAGAGCTCAAGGTACAGTAGAAATGATGCCTAAAAATGGAACTAGATTACCCCAAAGCACTATTAACATGTTCATTAATTGGAAAAATAATGGCTATTTGGAATAATAAACAGATACAAATGAAGTTAATGAAATTACTCTCTATATATATTTTTTATATAGGAACTGTTGGTTTTGCGCAAGATCGAAAAATAACTAAAACGGGAGAGATAATCTTTGAGGCTTCTGTCCCTTCCTTTGAAGAAGTAAAGGCCATAAATGAGACAGTCAGTTGTATTTTAAATACAAAAACCGGAGAAATTGCCAGTTTAGCATTGGTAAAAGGGTTTCGATTTAAAATCGCTTTAATGGAAGAGCATTTTAATGAGAACTATATAGAAAGCAAACGTTATCCAAAAGCTACTTTTAAAGGGATACTAAAGAATTTTGATATGAATAGTCTCGGTATATCCCCAAAAGAATTTATACTAAACGGAAAACTTGAAATACATGGAAAATCTAAGGATGTAACAACAACTGCCATTCTCAGAAAAAAAGGAGATAGCATAGAAATTACTTCAAATTTTAATGTAAATCCGGCTGACTTCAATATTAAAATTCCAAAAGTGGTAAGTGAAAAAGTAGCTAAAACAGTCAATATAAAAACTACCTTTTTATTAAAATAAAGCGAATTAAATTAATTTACTAAGAGAACTTTTACACTCTAAAGATGCAATACTATTTAATTAATAGTTATTCCAATCATTACTCAGTACAAATTTCACTTTAAAAACCTATGCAAATATCAAAATTACAGACATTAATTAGAAACAAAATATCAAAAAAAGTTAAATATTAGAACCTATTCTGTTTAAATTTATTTCATTAAACAATCCCTAAGAGCCTCCTCCAAGTTTTTGTATTTAAATTGGAATCCTAATTTCTCCAGTTTTTCTGATGACACTCTTCGCCCATTCAATACTATTTTGGACATTTCGCCCATTGCTAATCTTAATACAAAAGCAGGAACATTTGGCAACCAAATAGAATACCCAAAAACTCGCGCCAATGTTTTAGAAAAAATCGCATTTGTCGTATTATCATTAATGGCCGCATTATAAGGACCATTCATCCCCGCATTTACAATAGCCTCAAGATATACATTACATAAATCATTAACGTGTATCCACGGCATATATTGTTTTCCGGAACCTAATACGGAACCCAATCTATACTTAAATAAAGGAACAAGTTTCTTTAAAAAACCATCATTTTTTCCCAACACTAATCCGGTGCGGATTTTTACAGTTCGAATATGTAAATTTTCAATAAAATCTACCGCACCTTCCCATTTTTGACACGTAGAACCCAGAAAGTCATGAGCTAAAGCTGTTTCTTCAGTACAGATTTCTTCTCCGTTCACAGCACCATAAATCCCAACTGCTGAAGCCGAAACAAAGGCGTCCAGTTTTTTATTGTTTTTTTTCAAAACAGAATAAATCAACTGAATTGATTGCACTCTGCTATCAATGATTGCTGCTTTGCGCTTTGCCGTCCATCTTTTTTCGGCGATATTTTCACCCGCTAAATGGATTATGTAATCCGCATTTAATACTGCCGCTTCATCAATCATCTGATTTGAAACGTCCCATTTAAAATAAGAAATATCGGTTGTGCTTTTTCTATCACTCCTACTCAATATAGAAACTGAGAATCCTTTCTCAATTAATAAATTAGTCAAGTGCTTTCCGATAAATCCTGAACCCCCGCTTATTAATATATTTTTTTTCATAACAAAACAAATCTAGTCATTTTGAATGACGTAAGCATGAACATTAATTTTTGCTTAACATTATAATGTTATAGTTAAACATTAACCTCTTATACTCTTGTTCAATAAACTACATGACAATATTGTTTACTTCAAAATCCCGGCTTTATATGTGCCAATCGCTCTGTCTCTAGCCATAGCGTGCTCTACCATTGGTTTTCCATATCCTAAATCAAATTCCGGAATCCATTTTCGGATGTAGATTCCTTTTTCGTCGAATCTTTTTTGTTGGATTTCAGGATTGAAAACACGGAAAAAAGGAGCTGCATCACAACCGGTTCCTGCTGCCCATTGCCAGTTTCCAACATTAGCAGACAATTCGTAATCCAACAGTTTTTCGGCAAAATAGGCTTCTCCCCATTGCCATTGAATCAATAAATGCTTGCAGAGAAAACTCGCTACCACCATTCGGACTCTGTTGTGCATGTATCCGGTTTCATTGAGCTGACGCATTCCGGCATCAACCATAGGATATCCAGTTGTTCCCGAACACCAACGCTTGAAATCATCTTCGTTATTGCGCCACTGAATTCCATCATACGCTGATTTGAAGTTTTGCGTAACGACTTTTGGAAAACTGAATACTATTTGCATGAAGAATTCTCTCCAAATCAATTCACTCAAAAAAACATCGTTTTTGTGAAATGCCCAATTGACTAATTTCCGAATGCTTACTGTTCCAAAACGCAAATGTGGCGAAAGATAGGAGGTTTGATCCAAAGCTGGAAAATCCCTTATATCTTGATAATTTGCAATGAATTTTAAATTGTGCGGCTTTACTTTTATTGGACTTTCTTCGAAACCTATCTGTTCCAAAGTGGGAAAAGTAAAACTGTTTTTATGGAAGTTAGAAAACATATCCGTGGCATCGTATTCTTTAACAGGAGCCAGTGATTTGTATTTTTCTAACCATTTATTTTTAAAAGGAGTGTAAACCGTGTACGGCAATCCATCAGCTTTTGTGATTTCCTTTTCTTCGAAAATAACCTGGTCTTTGAAAGAATGCGGCGTTATTTTATTTGCTTCCAATAATTCACAAATAACTGTATCTCGTTGTATCGCATACGGTTCATAATCTTTGTTGAAGAAGACTTCTTTGACATCAAATTCTTGAAGGAGTGCTTGCCAAACATCAATAATTTTTCCTTTTTTTACCAAAAGAGAACTTCCTATTTCTTGCAGTTGGGCATTTATTTTCGAAAGTGATTCGTGAATGAATCCTACTCTAGCATCGTTTTTTGGTAAACTGTCTAAAATAGAATCATCAAAAATAAACAATGGAATCACTGGATATTTAGATTTCAAAGCATGGAATAATCCAACGTTATCTTCTAAACGTAAATCGCGTCTGAACCAAAAAAAGGATACTTCTTGTTTCACCATTATTTAGAATTAAACATTTGATCTACCATAACACGTCTGTGATCAAAAATGGTTTTCAATTTATTTTTAACTATCAATGTGTTCATGATTCGGCCAATGAAACCCAAAGGCAAAGCATAATGAACTAAATCGGTCATTTTAGTACCGTTTTCAGTAGCTTCAAAAAAATGTTTGTGATGCCACAACGCGTAAGGGCCAAAACGTTGTTCATCGATAAAATAACTATTCTCTTTTACAAACGTAATTTCGGTTACCCAAGGCAATTTCAATCCCAAAAGTGGCGACACTTTGTATTGTATTATTTGCCCGGCATACATGGATTTATTATCGAAATCGGCGATTTCGAAACCCATTGTTTCCGGTGTGATTTTTTGAAGATTACTTGGACTGGAAAAAAAAGCCCAACATTCTTCTAAACTTGCATTAACCTGTTGAACGGTTTCTTTTTTATAGAGTTTCATCTGTCTTAATTGTTGTTTTTAATTAAAAAATGTATTGAACTGGGTTTCGCGTGAGGGGTAGTAGTGGAGCTCTTTTTATAGCAGGCATTTTTTCGCCTGATACAAAAAAGCGGGAACGTATAACCCGACCCGCTTTTTTTGCGGGTCACGCCCAAATAAAATTGCTATATTTTATAATATTTGAAAGGCACGAACAACATCCCGAAGCATTCGCCATCTTCCTTACCCAAATGCTTGTGGTGTACTTTGTGTGCTTTTCGCAAGCCAATTAAATACTTATTATTGGTATTTTTAAACCACTTAAATCGTTGATGAATCAAGACATCATGAATCATGAAATAGCAAAATCCGTAAAATGTGATTCCCAAGCCTATGAAAAAAAGATAGTTCATCTCTCCTTCTACTCCATAGTAAAAAAGAACGATGCTGGGTATCGCAAAAATCACAAAGAAAACATCGTTTCGTTCGAAAACATTAGCGTATTTAGGTTGGTGATGATCGGCATGAAAATACCACATCAAACCGTGCATAACATACTTATGCGTAAGCCAGGTCACACATTCCATAAAAAGGAAAACACCTAAAAAGATTAAAAAGGAAACCATTATTTTTTTATTTAATTAAAATATACTTTTTCATAATAAGCCAACCATACTATCCGTAAATAATACTAAAGAAAAATTTAGCCACAAATTTCACGAATTTGTCACGAATTTTTATTCTTAAAAGAAAAATTAAACACTAATTTGTGAAATTTGTGGAAATTCGTGGCTAAAAAAATAATTATAGTCTTCTATGCGGACAGTTAAAAAAAATTATACTAATTTCAACTTGTAAGTTACAAAAGATTGCGCCAATAGCCCCGCTTTCGTATAATTAGAAACCCGAATTCTGGCATTCCCAATTTCATGGCAAGGCGTATTTTCTAGTTTTTTCAAGAGCTTTTTATAATAGACAAATGCGGTGTAAACCCCAAATTTAGCCTCAATAGGCAGTTTTAAAATTCCTTTATACGCCACATTAAAATCTTCTTGTATTTCCTTTATAATAATTTTCTTCGCATTTTCATCGAATGAATTCAAATCGACACCTGGAAAATAATTTCGGTTCAAAACCAAATTATCGTCTCTCAAATCTCTCAAAAAATTAACTTTCTGGAAAGCAGAACCCAATCGCATGGCTTCGTCTTTCAACTGCTCGTATTTTTGGTCTTTTCCGGCTACAAAAACTTTAAGGCACATCAATCCAACTACATCTGCAGAGCCATAAATGTATTCTTCATATTCCGCTTTGCTATTGTAATCTGATTTTACTAAATCCAATTTCATACTTTTCAAAAAAGCCTGAATCAAGTCGTCAGTAATATTGTATTTCTTAACCGTATGCTGAAAAGAGTTCAAAATTGGGTTCAGACTTATCCCAGAATTATACGATTTGTAATATTCTTTTTCGAAATCATTAATCAAATTTTCTTTATCAAAACCATGAAATGAATCTACAATTTCATCTGCAAAACGCACAAAACCATAAATGCTGTATATCGCATCCCTAATGATTGGCGATAGCATATATACCGCCAATGAAAATGAAGTGCTATAGTTTTTGGTAACCAGTTTACTGCATTTGAAAGATACATCATCAAATAATTGCTTCATGGCTATTGTTCTAAAAATTGCTTATTTATTAACTCCGACACTAGTTTTCCTGAGATTAATGCTGGCGGAACACCCGGTCCCGGAACGGTTAATTGTCCTGTAAAATATAGATTCTTTACTTTTTTACTTTTTAATTTCGGTCTCAAAAAAGCGGTTTGTAATAAGGTGTTCGCCATTCCATAGGCATTCCCTTTATACGAATTGTATGCTGAAACAAAATCATTTTTACAAAAGGATTGCTTAAATATGATGTTGTTTTTCACGCTTTGTTGCGTTATAGTTTCAAAACGATCCATTATTTTATTGAAATATTCCTCACGTAATTCCTCTGTATCTGTAATCCCCGGTGCTAACGGAACGAGAAAAAATCCGGTTTCCATTCCTTCAGGGGCCGCCGTTGTATCAGTCAACGACGGGAAATTTGCATAAAACAATGGTTCTTTTGGCCATTGCGGTTCATCGTAAATATCCTTTGCATGCTGATAAAAATCAACATCAAAAAATAATGCGTGATGCGAAATATTTTTTATTTTTTTATCAAACCCTATGTAAAACAACAATGAAGAAGGAGCAAAAACACGACAGTCCCAATATTTCTCGGAGTACGCACGATGTTCATTATCCAGTAAAGTTTCCGTGTGATGATAATCAGCTCCACTCAAAATCAAATCTGACGCAATCGTTTCACCATTTACAACTATCGCTTTTGCAACTTTATCCTCAACAATTATTCTTTCAATATTTGAATTCGTGTGAAACGTAACTCCCAATTCTCTTGCTAAACTTTCTATCGCACGAACCACATCAAACATTCCAGTTTTAGGATGCCAGGTTCCAAGACCAAAATCAGCATAATTCATAAAACTATAAAACGATGGCGTATCGGATGGTTTTGCTCCAAGAAATAATACCGGAAATTCCAGAATTTGAATTAATCTTTCATTCTTAAATTTCTTGCGTACCTCTTTACTGATGTTACTAAAAAACTGTCCTAATTTCTTAACTGTTTCCACCGTTATCAATTCCAATGGAGAAACTCCGGGACGATATACTAAATCTTTAATGGCAATGTCATAATTGCTTTTGGCTTCAGCCATAAATTCATTTAATATTTTACCACTTCCTTTTTCAATGGCTTCAAAGGTGGATATAATATCGGGTAAATTATCAGCTATCCTTATAAAATCATCTATACCATAATATACTCGGTATGCCGGAGATAATTTTATCAACTCATAATAATCAGATGTTTTCTTTCCAAAATCAGCAAAAAAACGATCAAATACATCGGGCATCCAATACCAACTTGGCCCCATATCAAAGGTGAATCCTTCTCTTTTTAATTGTCTGGCTCTTCCTCCTATTGTTGCATTTTTCTCGAAAACGGCAACCTGATGACCACTTTTTGCCAAATAACAAGATGCAGCTAATGCTGAAAATCCTGAACCTATAATTGTAATTTTCTTTTTCATTTGTTTATCAAATATACAAAAAGTTCAAACAAAATATTAAATTCTGTCTACTAATTCAGTAATGGAATCGAAAATTGATATTTTATCCGAATATCCTTCTCTTTTAATAAATTCGACCAATCTACCTATATACCATAACTCAGTGGTATCATCAACCAATTCTTCGGTCATTTTAGCCACATATTCATTTATAGAATCTCGCTCTGGCTGAACAGTCAGATAAGAAATGAAAACAATAGGATTAAAATGTTTCTTTAAATCTTTCAAATTTTCAATCGGCATACTTTCACCTAAATAAATTGTTTTGTATCCATTCAAAAGAATTTCATAATTCAAAAACATAAGCCCCAGCTCATGTATTTCATTCATAGGAAGAGACAAAACAAAGACCTTATCAAATTTTGTTTGTTTCAAAACTTGCAATTTTTCAGTATTAACTAATAATTTTTGCTTAACCAAATAACTGATAAAGTGCTCGTGTGCAGGAGTAATCGTATCTGTCTGCCACAATAATCCCAACTCATTCATTAAAGGAATAAAAACTTCATAGAAAATTTCCCTGAATGATTTTTCAGCAATTAACCAATTGTAGGTATTAAAAAACAACTCTTGATCAAAATTCATCATTGCCATTTTAAAGGCGCTGATAGCATGGTTTTTAGCGTTTTTTGTCGAAATGATTTCTCTAACAAGGGATGGGATTTTGTCTTGAGGATAAGTAGCAATTTTTGATATTTTATAACCATAATCATGCAACAAAGTAATATTCAAAAGCTTTTGCAAACTAGCCAAATCATACAACCGAATATTTGTATCCGTACGCATCGGCTGAAGTATATCGTATCTTTTCTCCCAGATTCGTATGGTATGCGCTTTTATCCCAGAAAGATTTTCAAGATCTTTTATACTGAAAATGCTTTTTATATTGTTCATTGTTTATACAAATTTAATAAACAAATGTAAAATATTTTTCCCTATAAATTTGAAATAACCTAAAAACTCTTGTTTTATTCTAAAGTGATGCTGTCAAATGCATTTAATTTATCTAAATTCAGAATCGTTTTAGAATTATCTGTACTTCGTGCGTACATAGGTTCGAATTTCGCACCATAAACAACCTCATCAAAGGTGTATGAAGTTCGGATTGCAACCGTATTACTAAACATATCATCAAAGGTTTTGATGAAAACAAGAATTTCACCATGAGTATTTTCAAAATCGGCTGCCGTAAAATTATAAAGAGGGCTATCCTCGGTTATAGGATGTACCAAAGTCCAGCTTAAGGTTAAAGCATTTATTTTATCCAATTCTAATTCCAAAGAATAGAAATTATTAGTCATTATACCATTTTCTTCAATACTCATCCCAAGAGTCATTTTGGCTTCAGCATCAGTGAAATTCGTATTTTTAAAAGGTGTGGTTCTAATCATTAAACCCTTGATTTCTCCATAAGGCGCTATCAGGGCATTGTGGGAAAATTTCAAAAATGCAGTGGGTTTGCTAAATCGCCCGAAGAACAAACCAGTAGCAATAGCAAAACTCAACAACCCAAATAAGGCTTCGGCAGCAGAAACCAGACTTGCCAGAAACCCAGAAGGACTAATATGCCCATACCCTACTGTAGTAAAAGTTTGCGCACTAAAAAAATATGCCTGACCAAACTGCACCCAATTAGATCCTGAAGGACTAATACCATCCAAATGTTCGATTCCTATCCCATAATAAATAGCGGCAAAGACAAAATTGATTCCAACATAGAAAGATAAAATAATAAGCATAAATTTCCATATTGGCATATCAATCATAGTGTGATACCAACTGATGCGATGAAACACATGCATACCGCGTTTCTCCACATTTGCAGACCCATTTTTATTAACAAAACGCCCTCCATAACTACTGGCGTTTGTTCCAAAACCAGTGTTTTTATCTGCTTTAGCTTTTACATTTATGTTTTTTAACAATGCCATTTTTCCCTATTAGTTATGAAGTAAAAATAGCTAAAAATATTTTTATAAAAACAGAACACTTTTGCCTTTCAAATGTGTCTCTTTAATTCGAACAAAAGCATTTTCATAGCTTAACTCTTTCGTTTATAAATTCTTTTTTTAATACGTTATTTTATAGTTATGGCAAGAAATATTTTCGAACTTAATTTGAAAATTCAGTGAAAAATAACTGATTAAAACAAATCAAAGTAACTGAAAATCAGTACCTTTATGTTAAATTTTACTTTTTTATATAAAACTAAATGTTATGTATAACGAGATATTAAAAGATAGAATTGAAGCAGGTTTATTGCTTGCAGAGAAATTAAAAAAATATCAGAATAGCAATACTATAGTTCTTGCCGTGCCCAGAGGCGGAGTGCCCATTGGATCCATAATTGCTAAAAGTTTGCAGCTCCCTTTAGATATTGTACTCTCCAAAAAGATTGGACACCCTTACAATAAGGAATTTGCCATAGGTGCCGTATCGATGGACTCCATGATTATTGATAAGCATCCTGAAATTCCCCAGGAATACATAGACGATGAAATCATTCGGCTCAGGAAATTGTTGCGGGGGAAATACGAACTCTACATGGGCAATCGGGAACCTCTCGATATCAAAGAAAAAAACGTAATTCTGGTAGATGATGGTATAGCAACAGGAAACACCTTACTGGCCAGCATAAGTATGTTGCGGAAAAGAAACCCTGCAAAAATAATTGTTGCGGTGCCTGTTTTACCTTATGACACGGTACCGGTATTTGAGAAAAATACGGATGAATTTGTCTACTTGATCGCTTCCAAATATTTTAGAGGAGTAGGCGGATTTTATGAAGACTTTAATCAGGTGGAAGATGACGAAGTGATTAAGTTGTTGAGTGTTACACGCCCCATTGAATAGAATTTTTAAATCTACTATTGTTTATTTTAAATGTAACTCAATTATGAAAAAATTAGACATGGACATTCCTTTATCTTCTGTAACGTTGAAGGGGGATTTAGTGGTTCCTGAAAATGCAATTGGGATTGTTGTTTTTTCACACGGAAGTGGCAGCAGTAGATTCAGCTCCCGAAACAGAATGGTAGCAGAACTGATTCAACAACAAAAAATAGGCACGTTCCTCTTTGACTTGCTTACTGAAGAAGAAGATCAAATTTACGAAAACCGGTTTAATATCGATTTACTAACCAACCGATTGATAGAAACCACACTATGGCTAATGGGATATAAAGGTGCAAAAAACGTACCCATAGGCTACTTTGGAGCAAGCACCGGAGCAGCATCAGCATTGAGGGCAGCAGCCCATTTTGGAAAAAGAATAAAAGCGGTAGTTTCAAGAGGCGGACGTCCTGATTTAGCCCTGACTGAATTGCCATTAGTAACCGCTCCTACGCTACTCATCGTGGGCGGTGAAGATGTTCCGGTTATTGGAATGAATAAAATGGCTTATGATGAACTACAATCTGTAAAAGAAATGAAAATAATTCCGGGAGCAACCCATTTGTTTGAAGAACCAGGAAAATTACAAGAAGTCGCTGATTTAGCGATTGTCTGGTACAAAAGATATTTGACAAAAAAAGAGGAATTCGATTATTAATGAAGTTTCTATATGCAGTCAAAAATAATCAAAATCAAATTTATTATTGCTTTTTTTTAACTCAAAACATATTGGAATATAATAACTTTTCTGTCCCATTAGTTGAAGCCAAAAACAGGTAAGCCGAAAACTGCATATTGAAAGAGTAGGCAAAAAAGGTACTATTATGAAAAAGACGATTACTTTTCTAATGCTTTTACTTTTTACTACAAATGCATTTAGTCAGGAATTTTCTAAAGAGTATTATTTGCAAAAAAGCAAAAGCCAAAAATCTACAGGTTGGATTTTGCTCACGGGCGGGACCATTATGACAGTAGTGGGAGCATTTAGTTTTAATAATAGTTGGGATGACAGTTCAAATTCAGGAACCGATGCCTATGGTTTTGTTATGTTGGGAGGCGTAGCTTCTGTTTTGGGAAGTATTCCATTTTTTATAGGCTCTGGAAAAAATGCCCGAAAAGCGGCAACTATTTCTTTTATTAACCAGCCCATTCTCATTCCCAAACAAGGTTCGCTTGTTCAAAATTCTCAACCAGCATTATCTTTAAAAATTACTTTTTAATGGTCGCTTATTTATCTTTTAAAAAAAATATAATCAATTAAAAAATAGTCTAACTTTAAATACAAATATCATGGCAACAGTAAATACCTATATTACCTATAATGGAAATTGCGAAGAAGCGTTCCTATTTTACAAATCAGTTTTTGGTGGTGAATTCTCCTATTTTGGAAGATTTAAAGATATGCCAATGCCAGAGGGTAAAACCTGCCCTCCCGGAGAAGCAGAAAAAATAATGCATGTTTCCTTACCCATTAGTAAAGAAACAGCCATAATGGGAAGTGACAGTTTTGAATCCTTTGGTAGTAAAACCGTTTATGGGAATAATTTTTCGCTATCCATCGAGGCCGAAAGTAAAGAAGAGGCCGATAAACTGTACAATGCACTTTCAGCAGGCGGAAAAGTGGGAATGCCAATGGAAGACGCTTTTTGGGGTGGTTATTTTGGGACTTTTACTGATAAATTTGGTGTGAATTGGATGGTGAATTTTGAGAAAAACCAAGGAGAATGAAAATTATTTCATAACTCTTGTCGACAAAATCAAAACATTAAATATTTTCAATTTTACAGCGTTGGAAGCATTAAAAACAAACATATATGAAAAACTCAAAGGAATCAATACGACTTTTTGAAAATCCTATCTTGGAAAGTCTTACAAAAACCAATGCTTTGTTTGTAATCGCCACTTTAGCACTTATATCGCTAAGCATACTCCTCTTTGGTATAATCAAAATAAAGCTGTCAATACTTGGCTATATAGTGTTATTTCTTTCGGGAACCTTTGTTTATACACTTGCCGAATATTTAATACACCGGTTTATTTATCATTCGGGAGAATATAAAAACCCAAAGAAATGGATATTCAAGATTCATGGAATGCATCATACTACTCCCCGGGACAAACAACGATTGGTTTTACCTCTTCCTGTATCCATACCACTCGCTGGCTTATTTATATTTATTTTCTGGCTTATTATGGGCAATTATGTTCTTTTATTTTTTCCAGGTTTTTTAATGGGGTATTCGTACTATCTTTCCATACATTATTTTATACATACAACCAAACCTCCCAAAAACTTTTTTCGTTATCTATGGAAACACCATCTTCTACACCATTACAAAAATGAAACGGTAGCTTTTGGTCTTACATCTCCTCTTTGGGACATTATTTTTGGAACAATGCCGAAAGATAAAAAACTTGAATAACCCCAAAACATTTTAAAATGACTAAACATAACGGAATGGCAATCGCTATTGCCTGGCCTGAATTTACTGGCAAACAGCCAGGTTCTTGGTATGATGGGCCTATGCGATGGTTGGGCCACAACAAAGACTTCCAATATAAAGTAGGACATGCTTCATTAATATTGGTGGATGGCACCTCAGGCACTTGTTCTTATTTTGATTGTGGAAGATACCATGCCCCTTATCAGCATGGACGGATACGGGATTTTTCTACGGATGCAAATCTTGAAATTCACACAAAGGCCAACTTCTCCAATAATAAAATAACAAATATTAGAGAACTCTTGAGTGAAGTACAGAACAACAAAACCTGTTTTGGTATGGGCCCTTTATACGCTTCCTATTGTCCTGTAAATATTGAGTCGGCTCGGACAACGATTAAAGCTCTGCAAAGTAAAGATGTGATTCCTTTTGGCCCATTTGTAATTAACGGCATCAATTGTTGCCGATTTGTGAGAAACGGAATTCTGGCGGGAGCGCCTCTGCTAAAACACCGTTTTAAACTGCGCTATTTATGGCCTTTCAAACCCATGCCGATAACCAACGTCAACTTTCTTTCGGATAAAATTATCATCCCGGAAAATAGTGCTACTGATAATCCAGAAAAACAGGATTATCACTCTCATACACCCTACACCAAAGAAAACGTAAAAGGCACGCTACCGGCTCCAGCAAGACCCGAAAATATTCCCCTTGACAGTCAATGGCTCGGTGGTGAAGTCGCCGGAGGGTGGTTTTGGTTGGAACCAAATGATGAAGATTATACCATAACACGATTTTCTTCAGAAGGCGTTCCCGAATGTACTGGGAAATTCAGATTAGCCAGCAGTGGTTTATTCAATCCCAGAAGACCTTATTCCTTTACACATCTTTCGCATTGCAGCAAAGTAACTGTCATTCAAGATGATAAATTATTTGAATTTTTAAGAATGGAGTGATTAGTATATACTATAAATAAAGTCGAGTGGTAACAACTCCCAATCAAAGAGTTTTTTTATGGTTGCTTTGAATCTATTTTTAGAGAAAGTAATCTCAATAAATTATAAACCGGACCATAATGACATCTTTCTAGTTCAAAAGCATGGATTAAAACAATGCAATCACTACTGATGCTAAAACAATCGCTTTTTTCCCTAAATTAGTTGTATCAAATAAACAACATGAAAAAGCTAACCAAAGAAGATATCAGTCAGGAGATTTTTGATTTATATGATGACTATGCCCATAATAAAATAGAAAGAAGGCAATTTGTTGAAAAGTTATCGCTGTTTGCGGTAGGAAGTCTTACGCTTCCATCACTTCTTAGTTTTATGACGCCTAATTACATTGATTCTATTTTGATAAAGCCCGGAGATCCAAGGCTGAAATCAGAATTTATAACCTACGATTCTCCGAAAGGCGGAGGAAAAATTAAAGGACTTTTATCCCAACCGACCGACACCAAAAAAAAATTACCGGGAATTATTGTCGTACATGAAAACCGCGGACTGAATCCGTATATTGAAGATGTAGGCCGAAGAGCCGCAATAGAAGGATTTATCACTTTGGCACCAGACGCTTTATCCCCTTTGGGCGGTTATCCCGGAAATGATGATGCAGGAAGGGAATTACAAAAAAAACGCACCCGTGAAGAAATGCTCGAAGACTTCATTGCAGCCTACCAATACCTAAAATCACACAAAGATTGTAATGGACATATTGGTGTGGTAGGATTTTGTTTTGGCGGTTGGATTGCCAATATGATGGCGGTCAAAATCCCAGATTTGTGTGCTGCAGTACCTTATTACGGCGGACAACCCACTGCTGAGGAAGCCGAAAAAATAAAAACACCTATCATGGCGCAGTATGCCAATTTAGACACCCGGGTAAATGAGGGTTGGCCCGCTTTTGAAGCCATCCTTAAAAAGAACAAAGTAGAACACACCGCTTATTTCTATGAAGGTGTGAATCATGGTTTTCATAACAATACCACGCCCAGATACGATGAAAAAGCTGCCACTTTATCGTGGACACGAACCATTGATTTTTTCAAGGAGAAACTGAAGAAGAAATAATTTCAACCCATTGGCTGTAATTAGTTTTTAATTATAATTTTCGTCAGTTCGAGTAATCCGCGGCGGCGGATCGTATCGAGAACAAGAAAATTTTGAATTAAAAACAATTCTCGATACATTTTTTGTTCCGTTTTACTCCACAAAAAACACTCGAACTGACGTTTTGAATATATACAGGAGTTAGCGGTCATGCTTGCGAAGCTCTTAAATTACTTGAACAATCAAATAATAATTTATATGATAACAGAAACATCTACCAAAGACGAATTATTTACGGCAATTAATCAAACCTTATCGGAAATGGTAGGTTTGACATCTCTTCTTGATGAAAATAAGATTAACTCCATTCCTTATAAAGATAGCTGGACAGCAGGGCAGCTCATACGACATGTTACAAAATCAACTAACGAAATGGCAAAGGCTATGAGTATGGAGTCAAAACCTGCCAAGAGAGATCCAGGCGAAAAAATACTCCACCTAAAGAAAGTATTCCTTGACTTCTCAAATAAAATAAAATCGCCTGACTTTATTGTACCAGAAGATGGCCCATATAAAAAGCAGACTTCTATTGATGAGATAAATAAATCTTTTGAACAGTTTAAAGACAGTACAAACAATGCCAACCTAAATGATATACTAGAAGGCCTTCCACTTGGAGAAATAACCAAGTTAGAGGCACTTCATTTTGTTTTATATCATACACAGAGACATTTGCAACAGATGAAAAAGATTTGCGATACTTTAAAAATACAAGAATAAACAACTTCAAAAAAGCACGAACCGCCAACAGCTAGGATTTCGTTGCGTGCACAGTACGAACAATGAAGCCCCGCTCTACGAAGAGTTAGTCGGATTACGCTGGGCAAATATCTCCGACTTTGACCCCGTAACTACCCCTGCTCCGCAAAGTGTTTCCGAAATTCGTCGTGATAGGCTGCGCAAATGTCTCTGACTTTGCGCCCACAACAATGAGCCACTAACAGAAACTATCCCACAAAAAAAGCCCCAAACGGGGCTTTTTACTATAATAAATTCAAGTTTATTTACTCAAATACATTTTTCTTCTGGAGTACAATTCGTAGAATTGGTCGTCTTTCAAGTCATCAATAAACAAGATGCTTTCTCCTGTTGATTTCATTTCTGGTCCTAATGCTTTGTTCACATTATGGAACTTGCTGAAAGAGAAAACTGGTTGTTTGATGGCAAATCCTTTTAATTGCGGGTTAAAAGTAAAGTCGGTTACTTTATTGTGACCTAACATTACTTTCGTCGCATAGTTCACATAAGGCTCTCCGTATGCTTTCGCAATAAATGGAACCGTACGAGACGCTCTAGGATTCGCTTCAATGATATAAACGATATCATCTTTTATCGCAAACTGAATGTTGATTAAACCTACCGTTCTCAAAGCCAACGCGATATTCTTGGTATGGTCTTTTATCTGTTGCATTACAAATTCACCTAAGTTAAACGGTGGCAAAGTGGCATTACTGTCTCCAGAGTGTACTCCGCAAGGTTCGATATGCTCCATAATTCCTATGATGTACACATTCTCCCCATCGCAAATCGCATCGGCTTCGGCTTCAATTGCACCATCCAAATAATGGTCTAAAAGCAATTTATTTCCTGGAATCGTTTTCAACAAATTGATTACGTGCTCTTCTAATTCTTGTTTGTTGATTACAATTTTCATTCCCTGACCACCCAACACATAAGAAGGACGAATCAATAATGGAAAATCTAAAGTATCAGCCAAAGCAGAAGCTTCGTCCGCTGTTTCTGCAATTCCAAACTGAGGGAAAGGAATTTTTAATTCCGTTAAAAGTTCAGAGAAACGCCCTCTGTCTTCGGCTAAATCCAAAGCATCAAAACTAGTTCCCAAGATTTTTATTCCGTATTTAGACAGTTTTTCAGCCAATTTCAAGGCAGTTTGTCCACCTAATTGTACGATAACACCTTCTGGTTTTTCATGTTGAATAATATCGTAAATATGTTCCCAGAAAACTGGTTCGAAATACAATTTATCGGCTGTATCAAAATCAGTCGAAACCGTTTCTGGATTACAGTTGATCATAATCGTTTCATAACCACATTCTTTGGCGGCAAGCACCCCGTGAACGCAAGAATAATCAAATTCGATTCCTTGTCCAATTCTATTTGGGCCTGACCCAAGAACAATTATTTTCTTTTTATCCGTAACAATACTTTCGTTGTCAACGTAACGTTCTCCGTTTGCTTTTTCTATTTCAGCTTCAAAAGTCGAGTAATAGTAAGGCGTTTTTGCCTTGAATTCCGCAGCACAAGTATCAACCAGTTTAAATACACGATTGATGTTCATTTCTGAACGTAAATTGTGAACTTGACTTTCTAAACAACCCATCATGTGCGCGATTTGTCTGTCGGCAAAACCTTTTTGTTTCGCTTCCAATAACAATTCCCTTGGCAAAGATTCTACTTTATAGTTAGAAATTTCTTTTTCTAACGTATAAAGTTCTTCGTATTGTTTCAAGAACCACATATCGATTTTAGTGATTTCATGAATGCGGCTCAATGGAATTCCCATCGCGATAGCATCATAAATCACAAAAACACGATCCCAACTCGCAAAAGTCAGTTTCTCGATAATTTGTTCGTAGTTTTTATATCCTTTTCCGTCAGCACCTAAACCATTTCTTTTGATTTCCAATGATTGAGTCGCTTTGTGCAATGCTTCTTGGAACGAACGTCCAATTCCCATCACTTCACCAACGGATTTCATTTGAAGTCCTAACGTTCTGTCAGCTCCTTCGAATTTATCGAAGTTCCAACGAGGTATTTTTACAATCACATAATCCAAAGTTGGTTCGAATAAAGCCGAAGTTGATTTGGTAATTTGATTTTGCAATTCATCTAAGTTGTAACCCAAAGCCAGTTTGGAAGCAATTTTTGCAATAGGATACCCCGTTGCTTTTGATGCCAAAGCAGATGAACGAGATACACGAGGATTGATTTCAATCGCAACGATATCTTCTTTATCGTCAGGCGAAACGGCAAACTGCACGTTACAGCCTCCGGCAAAGTTTCCGATGCTGCGCATCATCAAGATTGCCATATCACGCATTTTTTGGAAAGTCGTGTCAGATAATGTCATTGCTGGTGCAACAGTAATGGAATCTCCGGTATGAATTCCCATTGGATCCATATTTTCGATAGAACAGATAATCACAACATTGTCGTTTTTATCTCTCAAAAGTTCCAATTCGTATTCTTTCCAACCCATTAAAGCTTTATCAATTAAAACTTCGTGAATTGGTGATGCTTCTAATCCTCTGGTTAAAAGCTCATCAAAATCTTCTTTTTTATAGACAATAGCAGCTCCGGTTCCTCCAAGTGTAAACGAAGGACGGATTACTAACGGAAAACCAAATTCCTGGGCAATTTCTTTTCCCCTAAGATATGAAGTACATATTTCTGCAGGTGCAGAAGGCACCCCAATTTTTTTAAGAAGTTGTTTGAACTGCTCTCTGTCTTCGGTAATATTGATGGCATTGACATCAACCCCGATTAATTTTACTCCAAAATCAGACCAAATTCCTTTTTCATCGGCTTCCAGACACAAGTTCAAAGCGGTTTGTCCACCCATAGTAGGCAAAACGGCATCGATTTGAGGATGTGCTTTAAGGATTTCAATAATTGATTTGGTCGTTAATGGTTTCAAGTAAACGTGATCGGCCATAGTTGGGTCGGTCATAATAGTGGCCGGATTCGAGTTGATTAGAATCACTTCAATTCCTTCTTCACGAATAGAACGTGCAGATTGTGATCCTGCATAATCAAATTCGCATGCTTGACCAATAACAATTGGGCCTGAACCTATTATTAAAACTGATTTTATGGATGTATCTTTTGGCATTGTATGGTATTATTGTGTTGTGTAGTTATTTTTTTCAAAGTTCAAAGTTACTCAACTTTAACCCCTTAGCATTAAAACTTAACAATTTTTAACGATAAGGTATAAAAAAAGGCGATACTAAAGAAAGTAACGCCTTATTGATGTTTATAGAAACATTATTTTTTGTGTCTTGGTTCACAAGAAACAGTCAATTTATGTCTTCCTTTAGCTCTTCTACGCGCAAGAACTTTTCTTCCATTAGCAGAAGCCATTCTGTCCATAAATCCGTGCTTATTTCTTCTTTTTCTTTTCGATGGTTGAAACGTTCTTTTGCTCATTGCTTTGTATCTTTAAAATCTTATTTATATGTCTTCCTATTTTTGAATAACTGTTATTCTAAAACCGAGTGCAAATATACAAAGACTTTTTTTTCTCACAAGCAGTTTTGTAAAAATATTTTCAATTCATTTTACTATATTTGTGATCTTAAAATAAACACACTATGTTTCACAGAAATATTAAACTTATTATCGCCGGACTTATTATAGCTACTGGCATTTGGCAATTTACAGAAGGAAATATCGGTAACGGAATATTCCTTATTTTATTGAGTGCAATTCCTATTTTTCTTTACTTCAAAAACGAATTCATCTTACTTGCCTTCTTAAAACTAAGAAAACAGGATTTTGAAGGGGCTAAAAAATGGTTGGCTTACATCAAAAACCCAGAAACTGCTTTAGTAAGAAAACAACAAGGATATTTCAATTACTTACACGGAATCATGCTTTCGCAAACGAATATCAATCAAGCAGAGAAATATTTCAAGAAAGCGATTGAGTTAGGATTATCAATGGATATGGACTTGGCTGTAGCCAAATTAAATTTAGCCGGAGTTGCCATGACCCGTCGCCGAAAATTAGAAGCTACTTCCCTATTGAATGAAGCTAAAAAATTAGACAAACAGAATATGTTGAAAGATCAGATTACAATGATGAAAGAACAAATGAAGAAAATATAATTTATTACAATTATTGAAAAAGGGTCAAATGTGTATCATTTGACCCTTTTTTTTTGGCTTATATCCTAATTTTTGGAAGAACAAAGCTACTCCACATTTTTTTTATCAACCATATAAGAAATATAAGTTCATTTAAGCATTTGCTTATCTTAGTTTTTACGTGACTTATATTTTCTTAAATATCTTATATGGTTCAAAAAAATCAGTTAATATCCCTTCAAAGGAATTTCGATTTGGTATTTTTTACCGGTATCATTTATTAATTTTGTTTCCCTTAGCCAAGGATTGTGTATTTTCAAAATCTTATAGTTAATCCCTTGACTTTTTGCAAAACCGGCCAAATCAGTAATCGAACTGTCAATTTCAATTTTCTTGGTCGGCAAGATTCCGTATAAATCTTCAGCAGCAATGGAAAACCCATATTTTACCGGATTCTTCATAATTTCTTTCAAAGCTAAAATTCTGAAAACATAGCGAGACGTTTCTTCCGTCAGCAACAAATCGTAATAATTAGACACTTTTTGAATGTCAATTTGCTTATTCACACCCGTCATTCCTCCATTATAAGAGGCTGCCGCCAAGGTCCAGCTTCCAAATTTCCCTTTGGCACTCAAAAAATAACTGCAAGCCGCTTCCGTTGATTTTTCTAAATCATAACGCTGATCCACATTTTCATTGACTTCCATTCCACGCTCTTTTGCAGTATCGGGCATGAATTGCCAAATTCCTCTGGCTCCTGCCGGCGAAACCACATTCACCAATCCACTTTCTATAACCGCCAGATATTTAAAATCATCCGGAATACCGTTCTTTTTTAAAATAGGTTCAATTACAGGAAAAGCACGATTCGCTCTTTTAATGGCCAAAATAGTGGACGCATGCAGATTTACATTTACTAATAATTCCCTGTCCAAACGTTCTTTAACATCCGATATTTTCAATGGCGTTTCTTCGCCTGCAAAATCCAGTTTTACAGGAAAAATCGACACTGATTCTCTTTTTAAGTCTTTTTCTTCGTCGGGATTTGCAGCTGCAAAAATAAATATTCCACTCGCAAAAACTACGGTAAAGAGTAGCGTAAACTTATTTATCAATTTCATATTTTTCTTTTTTTAAGTCTTTCGTTCCCTTACAAAAACACGTTTACTTCCTTTTTTGTCTCCAATATAATGGAAGGTAAATTTTCATTCAACCACTTGTATTTATTCAAAATCATAATGTGCGTCCCTCCTTTTACAACGACACAATTTTTAATGTTTTTTATAGGAAAAACATCATCCATATCTCCATGAATATGAATTACGTTTTCATCAACAACCGTTCTTTCCCAAAGAACAACTTGCTCTACTGCCCAATTCAAATAGCGAATATCCCGAACGGAAAGAAACTTTTCATACAATTTTAGTCTTTGATTTACTTTTTCTCCAAAAGAAAATTTAGCCAGACTTTCCATATTTAAAATCAGATTCACCGGAATTAGTTTGTATGCTTTAGTGGTTTTAGCTATTTTTAATCTGCGGGGAAATTCCAAATTACTTTTCACACTTGAAATGATAATTACTTTCCGGGCATCTATATATTTTGCCATTTCCTGAACCAAAATACCACCAAAGGAAACCCCGATCAAAACGGGATTCTTATGTTTAATTTTCTCCGCAATTCGCTTCGCATAATCCATTAAAGATTCATTATCCAGCGGAATCTCCCACTCTAATAAATGGGTTTCAAAAGTAGCTGACGGCAGTGCAATCCGTTCAAAAATTGCAGTACTTGCCGCTAATCCTGGCATTAGATAAACAGGGATTTTACTCATAATTGTTTTAATGATTTTACAACAACATTCCGCTTTTTATAGCGAATTTTGTATAAAAATAATTTTTTTATCGGAAACTCCCAGAATTACCACTCTATATTATCAATAATTTATGACTACACAACAATTTGAATCGAACACAAGAGGCAAAGCAGATTTTGGTTGGCTTAACGCCAATTTCTCCTTTTCGTTTGGAAATTAGTACAATCCGGAACGTCTGCAATTTGGAATGTTACGTGTTTTAAATGACGATACCATTGCAGGAGGGACAGGCTTTCGCACTCACCCGCACGCCAACATGGAAATCATCACCATTCCACTTGAAGGCGGATTAAAGCATAAGGATAGTATGGGAAATGAAGGCGTAATTCGTTTTGGAGCAGTGCAAGTAATGAGTGCCGGAACCGGAGTGGAACATTCTGAAATGAATGCCAGTCAGAAAGACGAGGCAAAAACATTACAGTTATGGGTATTCCCTGACAAAGAAGGAGTTACACCAAGATACGCACAGAAATCATTTGATATTGAGAATCAAATCAATACCTTTGTAAATATTGTTTCGCCAAAAGACAGTAATGACGGAAATGCGCTTTGGGTTTACCAGAGAACCTTTTTTTATTTAGGTATTTTTGATAGCAACACCACTACGACATACGAAGTTAACATTCCTCAAAACGGAGTTTATTTATTTTTGATTGAAGGCGAAATAGAAATTAACAATCAAATTTTGAAGGCAAGAGATGCCATGGGAATAACGGATTTCGATCAATTTGAAATCAAGACTATGACCAAATCAAAAATACTTTTGGTAGAAGTACCAATGAATAACAGTTAAATTATTATGGAGACAGCAATCACTATGGAAATCAAAGACAATACTTTTGCTAGACAATTTGAAACTGAAGTGAAAGAAGGATTAATTTCTGTTGAATATTCGTTTCAGGAGAAAAAAATATTTTTAACAAAGATAAATGTTCCTGAATCATTCAGTGACGAGGAATTCATTTCTAATTTCCTCAAAAATATCATGGAAATTGCGATTGAACGAAAATTTAAAGTTGTCCCTATCCTTCCTAAAATAGTCGTATTTTTCAAAAAAAATCCTATTTACAAAGAGTTACTTCCTCCCGGAATCAGACTATAAAAAAAAACGAGGCAGTGTTATTGACGCTGCCTCGTTTTTTTGTTTTAAAATCAAAACTATATTTCATAGCTCAAATTAATTTCTGTCTCTAGTACGACTTGGATTATTCGTTCTGGGTGCAGACTGACGATTCATTGGTGCATTAGGCTGAACTGAACGAGTTGTCGAAGGAGTTCTTTGACGGGCTCCTTCTATAGGTTGGCGTCTTGTTGGTTCATTAGGCCGTACTGAACGAGTTTCCGGTAATGCCTGGCGAGTTCTTGTGCGGGTCTCTGGAAATTCTTGACGAGTAGCCGGAGGATTTCCCGAACGTGTTCGGGGAATTGCCTGACGTGTTCTTGGAAGAACCGTTCCTTCTGGTCTTCTAAAATTCCTTCCTTGATAGGTTCCTCTATACGTATCATTTACCCTGTTTCTTCTAACTATCGGAGAACTGGTCCTTCTGGAATAATAATAGGAATAAGCAAGCGGATATCTTACATATCCCACTCTACGATAGTAATAATTTCTATAATAATGGCGATGATATCCCCAATAATTATAATAATAAATGGGCGACCACGGACGCCAATAAGACGGATAATAATCCCAACGCCATGGAGATATGTAAATTACAAATGACGGTGAAAATAAATTGATTATTATTGGCCAATCATTAACATACAAAACACCATTCCAATAATTACCTGTATACATCCTCTCATAGCCCAAATAACCAGGATTTGGAGTTAAAGTATCTCCTGCGGAAGGTTCCACAATATAATCATTACCATACAATTCTTCGTCTCCTATAATTTGAATAACAACCTTTCCAAATCGGTTTTTATTGACTTCTATAACAGCAACATCCTGATCTTCTAATCTATTTATCGCCACACGAAGCACAATGGAATAAGAAACACCATCTCTATAACTAATTACTCGAATGTAATCTATAAAATTATCATTATTCAAATCCAGATTATTGATATTTCTATCTTTGCTATTAATCGCTCTTTCAAATTCCTCTAATGTTTTTGATTTTTGAAAAACGTCCAATACAGCATACAGATTTAGGTTATCACCCGGCAAACCTAAAGCTACAGGTTCGTTTTCTATTTGAGAAAACACAGGAAAACTCAACAAACAAGTCGTTAAGAACACAAAGGATAAAATTAATTTTTTCATGATTTTAAATTTTATACATTGATACCAAATTTTTATACAAGGTACGAAAAAATTAAATTAAAAATCTGATTACAAACACTTTAACTATTATATTTAAAACAAGATTTAAAATAAAACAAGATTATTCCCTAAAATGAATAACCCTTTTCTAAATTTAAATTGAAGAAAACCATACCATGCAGAATAAAAAAAGGCATACGTCATACGTATACCTAATTTTTATTCTTTAAATGCTATTGTTATCTGAAGACTATTTCTCTATCTCTCTCATACTGTCCATTTTTTTGTGTGCCAAGAAACCAGCAATATCTTCAAAATGTTCCACTACTCTTTTGTTTCCAAATTCAAAAACTTTAGTCGCCAATCCGTCCAAGAAATCCCTATCGTGAGAAACTAAAATCAAAGTTCCGTCAAATTCACGCAAGGCATCTTTGATAATGTCTTTGGTTTTCATGTCCAAGTGATTCGAAGGCTCATCAAGAATCAACAAATTCACCGGCTCCAATAATAATTTAATCATTGCCAAACGGGTTTTCTCTCCACCTGAAAGTACTTTTACTTTCTTGGTTACATCATCACCATGAAACATAAAAGCCCCTAAAATATTTTTTATTTGAGTTCTAACATCACCAACAGCAATGCCATCAATAGTTTCAAAAATAGTGGCATTCTCATCTAATAAAGCCGCTTGATTTTGGGCAAAATAACCAATTTGTGCATTGTGACCAATTTCGAGATTTCCACCATCAATCCCAATTTCTTTCATAATGGCTTTGATCATCGTTGATTTACCTTCCCCATTTTTACCAACGAAAGCTACTTTTTGACCTCTTTCAATTACAATATTAGCCTCTTTAAAAACAATATGATCCCCGTAGGATTTTGATAAATCCTTTACAATCACAGGGTATTGTCCCGAACGAGCTGCTGGTGGAAATTTTAATTTCAATGCTGAAGTATCAATTTCATCAATTTGAACAGGCACAATTTTTTCAAGCATTTTTACACGCGATTGCACAGATAGCGTTTTAGAAAAAGTCCCTTTAAATCGTTCAATAAATACCATATTATCAGCAATCATGCGTTGTTGCTCGTCGTATGCTTTTTGCTGGTGCATGCGACGGTCTTTTCTCAACTCTAAATAATGAGAATACTTGGCTTTATAATCGTAGATTCTTCCCATAGTTACCTCGATCGTACGATTAGTAATCGCATCTACAAAGGCTTTATCGTGAGAAATCACCACAACTGCTTTGGCTGAATTAATCAAGAAATCCTCTAACCATTGAATACTTTCAATATCCATGTGGTTGGTAGGCTCATCCAGTAAAATTAAATCTGGTTTTTGCAAAAGGATTTTGGCTAGTTCTATTCGCATTCTCCATCCTCCTGAAAACTCCGAAGTCTGACGACTGAAATCTTCGCGAACAAAACCTAAACCGATTAGAATTTTCTCTACTTCGGCTTCGTAATTTACTTCTTCAATAGCATAAAATTTCTCACTCAGGTCAGAAACTCTTTCTATTAAGTTCATATACGCATCGCTTTCATAATCAGTGCGAATCGTCAATTGCTCATTGATTTCATCAATCTCCGCTTTCATTTTAAAAATCTCACCAAAAGCTTTAGAAGTTTCTTCCATCACCGTTGCACCATCCGTAGTCAATAAATGCTGAGGCAAATATGCCACAATTGCATCTTTTGGTGCCGAAATAGTACCGGTTGAAGGCTTGCTTTGGCCTGCAATAATTTTAAGAAGCGTCGATTTTCCTGCTCCATTTTTACCCATCAAGGCAATTTTATCATTTTCATTTATGGCAAAAGAAACATCACTAAAAAGTGTCGTGCCACCAAATTGCACTGAAATATCGTTAACTGTAATCATTATTTGTAGATAATTAGATTTTTCGATTGTTAGATTTTTAGACAACCGCTTTTTTTAAAAGTGCAAAGATAGGTTAATTAGAGAATTAGGCAATTTGGAAAATGAAATAATGAGACATGATCAATTTCATTAAATCTAAAAATTGACAAACAACCGTTTTTTTGCTATTTTATTCTGCCTGTGGAATTTGGAAAATTTAACAAATTTAGGCGCTTATCAGGCTATTTAAAACTGCAAAACGTCTTTAAAATCGTTAAATATTTTGTATATTTAATGTCCCCTAATCTTTTGTCCTTTTAATCCTTAAAAAGTTATATTATGAAACTAAATCGCCTTTTAACGATTGCGGTGGCAATAGTATTGACACTGACACTATCCTGTGAAGATGACTTCAACGACACGCAAGAACCTGTACAAAAGACAGTTCAACTTAAATTTGTACCTGATGAAATACTCATTAAATTTAAAGACGGGGACAAATCCAGCAACAGAACAAAATCGAGTGCTTTGTCTCTGATTAAGGGTAATGTCGTTGAAATAATCACCACAAATGCCATGAAAACCACCAGCAAAAGCACCAACAGAGGAGATCTTATGCTAGTCACTTCAAAATTAGGCACTATGGAAGCCATTGCACTCCTAAAGGATTTACCTGAAATTGAGTATGCAGAACCCAACTGGATTTACCAGCATTTTGCCACTTCCAATGATACGTATTATACCAACGGATCGCTGTGGGGCATGTACGGAGAGGGTACGACACCATCTAACCAATACGGCAGCCAAGCGGGAGAAGCATGGAAGAAAGGCAATACTGGGTCAAACACTGTATATATTGGAATAATAGATGAAGGTTATATGTACACCCATGAAGATTTAGCAGCCAATGCAGGCACTAATCCTGGAGAAGTTGCCGGTAATGGAGAAGACGATGACCGCAACGGATATGTTGACGATGTATATGGCTGGGATTTCGCTGGAAACAACAATTCCGTTTTTGATGGTGTGGATGATGACCACGGAACCCACGTGGCAGGCACGATTGGTGCTGTTGGTGGAAACGGAAAAGGTGTGGCTGGTGTATGTTGGTCAGTAAAAATATTGAACGCCAAATTTTTGGGCACCAGTGGTGGCACAACTGCAAACGCCATTAAGGCGGTTGACTACTTTACTAGTTTGAAAAATAAAGGCATTAATATTGTGGCAACGAATAACTCTTGGGGTGGCGGTGGCTTTTCTGAGGGATTATATGAAGCCATAGGAAGAGCTAACGATGCCGGAATCCTTTTCATCGCAGCTGCGGGTAACTCTTCTAAAAATATTGATAAACGTAAATCTTATCCAGCATCCTATGACAACGCAAATATTATTGCTGTTGCTTCGATAACTTCAACTGGTGCAAAATCTTCATGGTCAAATTATGGAGCAACCACGGTGGATATCGGCGCTCCGGGTTCAGCTATTTATTCCACTTTACCTAATTCTACTGGTAATGGTTATGGTTCTTACAGTGGCACCTCTATGGCAACACCGCATGTAACTGGAGCTTGTGCTTTATATGCATCAACTCACTCTACAGCAAAGGCAATCGAAATTAAAGCCGCTATATTAGGCAACGCTATTTATACCAGTTCATTAGATGGCAAATGCGTTACCAATGGTCGTTTAAATGTCAGTGGCTTTTAATTAATAAACTAATTGACCTGATAAAAATGGTTCTCTTATTTATAAATGCCAATAAAAAACAGACTAAAAAAGCCTCTAATTGAGGCTTTTTGTATTAGCCATATTATCCTATAAAATTATTTTCAAACTCGAATTTTCTTCAACGAAAAAGAGATTCCTCCTTTGTCGGAATTGACAAAAAAATTATTCTTTCCTCCATTTTTTAGTTTCCTCAAAAACATGTTCTAAAATGGCTGCTTCTCTTTCGTCGAATTCCACGTTTCTGCGGCTCATTACTAATCGAGCAGTTTCAAAAGCTTTTTTGGTTATGTAAGTTGTAAAACCGGAAGCGCCACCCCAAGAAAAACTAGGTACAAAATTGCGTGGAAACCCACTTCCAAAAATATTAGCGCTTACTCCCACTACCGTTCCTGTATTAAACATGGTATTAATTCCGCATTTACTGTGGTCTCCCATCATCAATCCACAAAACTGAAGTCCAGTTTTTGCAAAACCTTCGGTTTCATAACTCCACAATTTTACTTCTTCGTAATTATTTTTTAAGTTCGAATTATTACTGTCGGCACCAATATTGCACCATTCGCCAAGAACAGAATTTCCTAAAAATCCGTCATGACCTTTATTCGAATAACCAAACAATACCGAATTATTAACTTCGCCTCCAATTCTGGAATACGGACCAACAGTTGTTGCTCCATACACTTTGGTCGCCATTTTTACCACCGCATTTTCGCACAAGGCAAAAGAACCTCTGATTACGGAACCTTCCATAATCTCAGCATCTTTCCCTATATATATAGGTCCTGTAGATGCGTTTAAGGTAACAAACTCTAACTTAGCTCCCTCTTCAATGAATATATTTTCAGGTGCGATGACATTGACACTTTTTGGAATGGGTTGTGATTTTCTATCTTCGGTTATGAATTCAAAATCCTCTCGTATTGCTGCATCATTTTTGGAAAAAATATCCCAAGTATGTTCTACCGTTAAACAATCGTCTTGATATTCTATAATTTCATACGTATCAAAATCTACTTCTTCCTGATTTTCGTTGGTATGAAAAGCAATTACTTCATCTCCTTTAAAAATCGCCTGATTCGACTCCAAATTACTGACCATTTCGACCAAAACATCGTTAGGCAGAAAGGACGCATTTATCATTACATTTTCTTCTAATTCTACCATTGGAAATTTCTCCGACAAATACTCTTCTGTCAATGTGGTAGTAGTGGAACCCAAACGCATTTCCCATTTTTGGCGAATGGTCATTATCCCAATAAGAATATCAGCAACTGGTCGCGTAAAAGTAAAAGGTAATAATGCATTTCGTGATGGACCGTCAAAAAGTATGTAATTCATAAAAATTGTTTATTTGTTGATTCGGTTATTTGTTGATTCGAAAATTAATTTTACCAACCTACTCTTTTAATAATATTGACACCAAAGTTACAAAGTTTTCAAATAGATAAAAATAAAATATGACTGTCCGCTTAGCGGACTAAAGTTATTTTTTAGCCCCGAATTTCCACAAATTTCACAAATTAGTGTTTGATTTTTCTTTTAAGGATAAAAATCCGTGACAAATTCGTGAAATTTGTGGCTAAATTTTTCTTTAGTATTAGTTACGGATAGGCATAAAAAAAGCCTCCCGAAAGGAAGGCCTCAATGTATTTAGAAACAAGTTAAAATTATTTAGCGTGTTTAGCGTATTTAGTTTTGAATTTATCAATACGTCCTGCAGTATCGATAAGTTTAGATTTACCTGTGTAAAAAGGGTGAGAAGTTCTAGAGATCTCCATTTTAACAACTGGATATTCAACACCATCAACTGTTAATGTTTCTCTTGTATCTGCAGTAGATTTAGTGATAAAAACCTCATCGTTTGACATGTCTTTAAATGCAACTAATCTGTAATTTTCTGGGTGAATTCCTTTTTTCATCTTGTTAATCTTTTTTATTTGTTAATTATAACTTGTTTTGAAGCTTTTCTTCTAACAGAAAAGGTATAAACTCATTATAACTTTTTGTTTTACATTATTATTTTGAGTTTGCAAATTTACAATTTTTTTCCAATAATCAAATCTTTGTTTCACTTTTTTTATATAATCGTAAAAAGTGTTTTTTATCTTCGAATATATCGGGAATTGCTATCTTTGTGGATTAATAAACAAACAGCTACTAATGGTTAATGAAATTATAAAAAGAAACGGAATTACATTCGGGATAATCACGGGAGTAGTATTATCATTAATCACTGCTTTAATGTATGCGTTAGACATAAAATTATTCATCGCTTGGTGGACTACCCTTTTAAGCTTTTCTGTTTTTATCATTGTGCCAATTGTATCGCTTTCTAAAACAAAAAAAGAGTTAAATGGCGTTTTTCCTTTTAAAGAAGCTTTCACTACCTATTTTATTACCGCAGTAATCGGAGTGATTATTTCTGTCGCTTTTAAAATTATTTTATTCAACTTGATCGATCCATCAGTAAAAGCTATGCTACTCGATTTAACAATAAAATATTTGATTAGCACTTCTGAAAAATTTGGAGTGACAGCATCCTCTTTAAATGAAACTGTTTTAAAACTAAAAGAAACTGATCCTTATTCCATTGTTGAACAACTAAAAGGGTCTGTTTTCAACATCTTTTTTTGCGCCATATTAGGATTGATCATGGCTGCATTTTTTAAAAGCAAATCTCCATCACAAGAATAACAGTAATGAATTTATCTATACTCATACCGCTTCTCAACGAAGAGGAATCACTTAAGGAACTTTACACTTGGATTATTAAAGTGATGCAATCCAATAATTACTCGTATGAAATCATTTTTCTGGATGACGGAAGCACGGATGATTCCTGGAATATTATCGAACAATTTGCTCATGAAAATCCTCATGTAAAAGGAGTTCGTTTCATGAAAAACTTTGGAAAATCACAGGCATTACACGCTGGTTTTGCCAAAGCCCTAGGCGATGTGATAATCACCATGGATGCCGACTTACAAGATAGTCCCGAAGAAATTCCGGGATTGTATGATATGATTATCAATGGCAAATATGATTTAGTTTCCGGTTGGAAAAAGAAACGCTACGATTCTGTGGTTGCTAAAAATTTACCTTCTAAATTATTCAATTGGGCTGCCAGAAAAACATCGGGAGTTGAGTTGAATGATTTTAATTGTGGATTGAAAGCCTATAAAAATGTTGTGGTAAAAAACATTGAAGTTTCGGGTGAAATGCACCGTTACATTCCGGTTTTGGCAAAAAATGCCGGTTTTGGAAAAATTGGCGAAAAAGTAGTACAGCATCAAGCGAGAAAATATGGCGAAACCAAATTTGGAATGGAACGTTTCATCAATGGTTTTCTCGATTTGATTACCATTTGGTTTCTTTCCCGATTCGGAAAAAGACCAATGCATTTATTCGGTGCGATGGGATCGTTAATGTTTATTATTGGTTTTATGCTTGCTGGATATATTGGTATTTCAAAACTATACCACATGTATAATGACATGCGCTATAGTCTGGTAACTAACAATCCTTGGTTTTATATCGCGCTTACCACAATGGTATTGGGAACGCAATTATTTTTGGCTGGGTTTCTTGGCGAAATCATTTTGCGCACAAAAAACAATGAAGAGCGCTATAAAGTTTCGAGTGAGGTTAATTTTTTATAATTTTCACTCTAAATAAAAAAACCCAAAATTTAATGTGAATCATATTGATTGATTTTGCAAATTGCATATCGAGAGAATTATTGAAATTTATGTAAACTATTTCTCGTAAGGACACGAACTAGCCCTGATAATAGCGGCATCCTTTTTCTTTTTTTCTTTAAAAAAAGAAAAAGATACAGCGAATAGCAGGACACGAGCGTAGCGAACTGACGAAGTAAATAGCTCCTAAAAAAAATTAAAATTGATTCGCCGAAGTAACTATATAAAAAATTTAAACTAAGAATTTAGAAACTAAAAAACACACAAAAATGGATATCAAACAAAACATTTTGGATGCGGTAAATGAATGGCTTACCCCAACATTTGATACAGCAACGCAAGAAGCTATTAAAGAATTGATGACTACATCGCCTAAAGATCTGGAAGAAAGTTTTTATAAAAATCTGGAATTTGGAACGGGCGGAATGCGCGGTGTGATGGGCGTAGGAAACAATCGTATCAATAAATACACCCTTGGGAAAAGTACTCAAGGACTTTCGGATTATTTGCATACCGCATTTCCAAATCAACCCTTGAAAGCGGTTATCGCTTATGATTGCCGTCATAATAGTGATATACTGGCCAAAGTGGTTGCGGATGTTTTCTCTGCAAATGGTATTCAAGTGTATTTATTTTCGAGTTTGAGACCAACACCAGAATTGTCATTTGCACTTAAATATTTAGGTTGCCAATGTGGAATTGTTCTTACAGCTTCTCACAATCCGCCAGAATATAATGGCTATAAAGTGTACTGGGAAGATGGCGGACAAATTGTTCCACCGGAAGATGAGGGAATCATCAATGTGATTGAAAATTTGAATTACAATCAAATCAAGTTTACTGCAAATGAGGATTTGATACAGTATATTGATACCGAAGTCGATCAGGCTTTTATTAAATCATCAGTTGAAAATGCCAGTTTCAATACTCCGGCTGCAGCCAAAGAAAATTTAAATATTGTTTTTACTTCGTTACACGGAACTTCTATAACACTAGTTCCAGATACGTTATCACAAGCCGGGTATACTAATGTAAATATTGTTCCGGAACAAGCTGTTCCAAACGGTGATTTCCCAACCGTAAAATCTCCAAATCCTGAAGAACCGGAAGCATTGGCAATGGCATTAGCATTGGCTGATAAAACAAATTCGGATATCGTTATTGGTACTGATCCAGATTGTGACCGTTTAGGAATTGCTGTTCGTAACAATGAAGGGCAAATGACTTTGTTGAACGGAAATCAGACGATGATTTTGATGACTGCCTTTTTATTGGAAGAATGGAAAAAAGCAGGAAAAATTAATGGTAAACAATTCGTTGGTTCGACTATCGTCTCTACACCCATGATTATGGAATTAGCCACAGCTTATGGCGTTGAATGTAAAGTAGGTTTGACCGGTTTTAAATGGATTGCCAAAATGATTAAAGATTTCCCAGAGCTAAAATTCATTGGTGGTGGTGAAGAAAGTTTTGGATACATGGTAGGCGATGCGGTTCGTGATAAAGATGCCGTAGCAGCTACTTTATTAATTTGCGAAGTGGCGGCTCAGGCAAAAGCCAAAGGCAGTACGGTATACAAAGAGCTTCTTAAACTATATGTAGAACACGGTTTTTATAAAGAACATTTGATTTCTATCACTAAAAAAGGAATGGAAGGTTTAGCCGAAATCAATCAGATGATGGTGACTTTGCGTGAGAATCCTTTGAAAGAAATTAACGGCCAAAGAGTAATTATGATGGAAGATTATAAATCATCCGTTGCTAAAAACTTACTTACTGGCGAAGAAGAGATTATGAATATGCCAAAAGCGGATGTATTGATTTATTACACCGAAGACGGTTCTAAAATATGTGCACGACCAAGCGGTACGGAGCCAAAAATAAAATTCTACATCAGTGTGAATACTGAATTGGATTCTGTTGAGAATTTCACGAAAGTGGAGGCTGTTTTGAATGAAAAAATAAAAAATATTATTATTGCAATGCAATTGAACTAATGGACAAAAGCTTATTAAAACTAATTCCTTATACAAAACCTTATAAGTCTCATATTATTTGGAACGTAGTGTACAACATTTTGTATGCCTTGTTTAGCACCATTTCTATGCTGACACTTCTGCCTGTGCTTGAAGTACTTTTTGGTAAAACCAAAATAATAGAAAAAGAACCTGTATATACGGGAATAGGAGATATAAAGCAGTTTGGTTCCGATTTTATGTACTATAAAATTTCAGAATTAACAAAAGAAAATAGTATTCAAGTTGCGCTGTTATTTGTTGTTTTAATGGTTATTACAACATTCTTATTCAAAAATTTATTTAATTATCTCGCTTCGCATCACATCATGCACTTAAAAAATGGGGTATTAAGAGATTTGAGAAAATCAATGTATAATAAAATAATAGAATTGCCCATTTCCTATTATTCAGAAAAAAGAAAAGGAGATATTATGGCTCGAATGCTTGGCGATGTCAATGAAGTCCAAAACTCCTTTTTTTCTATATTAGAACTTGTCGTAAAAGAACCCTTAACTATTATTTTCGCATTAGTTACAATGTTTTTTATAAGCACAAAACTGACTTTATTTGTTTTGATTTTCATACCGATATCAGGATTAATCATTTCAAAAATCGCTAAAAATTTGAGAGCAAAATCATTGCAGGCACAAAAAGAAAGCGGATTCCTTATTTCTATTGTAGATGAAAGTTTGGGAGGTTTAAAAGTTATAAAAAGTTACAATGCAGAAACAAATTTCAAAAGCAGATTTAACGATTCTGTAACCCGATTATTGAATTTATCAAACAGTATAGGAAATAAAAACAATTTAGCCACACCATTAAGCGAATTTCTGGGAATCACAACAATTGCTGTCTTACTTTTTTATGGCGGGAATTTAGTGTTAGTGGAAAAAACGCTGGATGGCTCTGCTTTTATCGTTTATCTCACCTTGGCTTTCAATATTCTTACTCCAGCCAAAGCTATTTCTAAAGCTTCGTATTCCGTAAAAAATGGGTTAGCCGCTGCAGAACGGGTTTTTGAAGTTTTAGAAGTCGAAAACGAAATCACTTCAAAAGAAAATGCGGTTGACAAAAACACTTTTGATTCTAATATAACAATCAAAAACATCAACTTTAAATACGAAGATGAACCTGTGCTAAAAGACTTTTCACTTGAAGTAAAAAAAGGGCAAACAGTAGCTCTTGTTGGACAATCCGGGAGTGGAAAAAGTACAATTGCCAATTTGCTTACCCGTTTTTATGATGTTAATGAGGGAACAATTTGTATCGATGGAATTGACATCAAAGACATGAATATCCATTCTCTTCGTGATTTAATGGGATTGGTAACTCAAGACAGTATTTTATTTAATGACACTATCAAAGCAAATATTTCTTTAGGCAAATTAGATGCTACTGATGAAGAAATAATTGAAGCCCTGAAAATTGCCAATGCGTATGAATTTGTAAAAGATTTACCTCTGGGAATTCACACTAATATTGGCGACAGCGGAAACAAACTTTCCGGTGGTCAAAAACAACGATTGTCTATTGCACGTGCCGTTTTGAAAAACCCTCCGATTATGATTTTGGATGAAGCCACCTCAGCATTGGATACTGAAAGTGAAAAATTTGTGCAAGTGGCCTTAGAAAACATGATGCAAAACAGGACTTCTATTGTAATTGCGCACCGTTTATCCACTATTCAAAAAGCCGATTTAATTGTGGTAATGAAAAAAGGAAAAATTGTAGAACAGGGCAAACATGAGGGACTAATTGCTATGGATGGCACCTATAATAAATTGGTTACGATGCAATCATTTGAATAATGACTTAAGGTTGCTGAGTTTTGATTTAAGGTCATTAGGAAAATGTTAAATTATTTTAATTTTTAAATCTAAAAAATGTACCTCAACAATTCAAATATAAAACTTCCCGAAGATTCAAACACCATTGTTTGGAAATACCTCGATTTATCAAAGTTTCTGGATTTGTTACTGTCGCAAAAACTATTTATGTCGCGATCTGATAAATTTGAAGATCAATATGAAGGCACTTTTAGCGAACCCACATTTGAAGAAATAAAAAAATTATCAATCGACAATCCTGAATTTCTTAATTACTACAAAACACATCGGGAAAAAGTAGCCATTAGCAGTTGGCATATTAACGAATACGAATCCTTTGCGATGTGGCAAATTTTCACTCAAAACAGTGAAGGTTTAGCTATTCAATCCACGATTGGCAGATTACAAAATGCGCTTCAGCCTGAAACGAATTTCAATCAATACATTGGGGAAGTAAATTATATTGACTACAAAAAAGAGTATATCCCGTTTGACGATATGTTTTTTCCTTTTTTATTCAAAAGGAAAAGTTTTCAATACGAACGTGAGGTACGAATCATCTCTGATGTTGCCGATAATAGCATCAAAATCAACGATGGGCTTAAAATTAATGTAGATATCAACGAATTAATCGAAAAAATTTACATTCATCCAAAATCAGAAAACTGGTATAAAAACCTTGTCATACAATTAGTGAAACAACTTGGTTTTGATTTTTGTATTGAAAAATCCGATTTAGAAAGTGATATTTTAATTTAATACTTTGGCAACGCTCAGTGCGACAAAACTGCAATTTTGGATTTGGTCCTGCATAACTAAATACCGATTTAAAATCTTAAACCGGCTCGTAACTAATTAATTTCCATTCCTTGTTTGACAAATCGATATAGCTATAATGCACCACATCCATTTTGTCAAATTTTCCATTTTTATTGGTATCTTCAACGGTTCTAAAATACAAACGATTTTTAGATTCTATCAATTTCCAATCAATTAACTCCTGATAACTGGCAGATATTTTAGTAAGTTTATCTCCACTTATTTCGCTAAGATATAAAGCTTTAATATCACTTGTATCTAGCTTCCCATCTTTATTGGTATCCATATCGACCATCGTGTACACCATGACTTGATTTTGGGTTTTATCGGCGACTGATTTTAAATAAGTCGCAGTTTGGATCAAAACAGGTTTGTCTGTCAATACTCTTATGGAATCAGAATTCATTCTTTGAAACTTTAGATTCTGCAAAAACCCTGTGATTTCATATTCACTATAATTAGATATCGTAAAACTTAAATCATTCACACTAGAAGATCCATATCTCGTTTTTATCCCTTTTTCACGTATGCTTAAATCTCCTACGGGATGAATCAAATAATTGGTTCCCTCCATATGAATAGGTAAATCGGCAATTTTGACTTGTGCCGAATCAGATTTCGTAATTGCTCTCCCTTTATTCGAAGCATCGTAGATTACTTTAGGCTTTTCTGATTCGTCTTTACAGCTAGCTAAAAGCAAAAGGGAAATCCCTAATAATGCAATATGTAATTTTTTCATGATGTCTTATTAAAAAATAAATTCAAATGTAATCATTTTTAAAAATGCTTATGCCATTCTGTAAATGATTTATGATATAGAAAGGGTTTAAAACTTTAATAAAAAAGCTCATATTCCTTTTCTCTTATAACTTCGCACTCAATTTTACATTAAAAACCCTGGTAGTCATATAATTAGGGATTGCGTATTGATTTTTTGAATAAACATCTCTAACCCAAGTATTGGTAATCGCGTTTTGATTATCAAAAAGATTAAAAATTTCTAACCCTAAAGCTAACTCCTTAAAACTTTTGAACCAACCCTTATTTCCATTCCCTGAATTATTCTCCATAAATACTTTAGAAAAACCAACATCCGCTCGGCGATAATCTCTCAATCTATTTTGATACAAATAAGGGTCTGCATATGAAGGCGAGCCTCCAGGTAAACCCGTATTGTAAACCAAATTCAGGTATATCTTCACACTTGGAATATTAGGCATATAATCTTGAAACAAAAGCCCAAATTTTAATCTTTGATCCGTTGGTCTGGCTACGTATCCTTTGTTCTCGCTATTTTCTTCCGTTTTAAGATAACCAAAACTAAACCAAGATTCAGTTCCAGGGACAAATTCACCATTTAATCGAACATCCAGTCCTTGTGCATATCCTTTAGCATTGTTATTAGCCGTATAACGTATACGAACATTGTCAATAGTATACGTATTTACATCTGTCAAAGATTTATAATACAATTCTGAAACCAGCTTAAAAGGACGATTCCACATTTTGAAACTATAATCGTTGCTCAAAACGAAATGAATCGATTGCTGCGCCTTAACATTAGGCTGCACTACTCCATCAGCATCTCTCAACTCTCTATAAAATGGTGGCTGATGATACACCCCTCCCGAAATCCTGAAAACCATATCCTTATCCCAATCCGGTTTTATGGCAAATTGCACTCTTGGACTAAAAGTAACTTGAGATTTACCCATTACATTGTCCCCGAAAACTTCCCAGTTATGCATTCGCACTCCGGCATTACACCAAACTTCACTCGAGCCTATATTCTTTTTTCTACTCCATTGAGCATAACCTGAAAATCTATTAATCGTATTGAAATTAGTAGCTCTCACATTCTGATAAGGTACTAAAGGTCCTGTGTAAGGAGTATATGGCTGATCATTTTTAGGAAAGATAATTATTGGTGGATTTATGGAAAAACCAGCTGAATCAATTACTTCCCATTCCACTATTCTGTCGCGAATGGATTCCCGTGTATATTTGATTCCCCACTCGAATTGGTTTTCTTTCCAATCGTGGAATCCTTTCACTTCCGAATTTATAATTAACGCATCTAAATCATTGCGTGCGTGGTTTAGCTGTGACCCAATTCCTCTTGTAAAAGAAACATCACCATACGTTTCAGATCCAATATTTGTATCCACTTCACCCAGCCGATATTGTGCAAAAATATCAAAATATTCTTGTTCTAAAGTATGAAAAACGGATCCAATAAATTTCAACGTAAAGTTATCAGAAGCATTAAATGTTGTTTTTATAGCTCCAAAATAAGTATCGTATTTGTCTTTTTCCTGACCTTCATAATAAATAGAAAGTGCCATAGGATTATCAATGGTTCCAAAATTAGTTTGGCGGGTCAATGGTTGATATTGGTATTTATTTTGAGAAATATTTCCCAGAAAACTCCATTGCCATTTAGCCGATGCCTGATAATTTACATTGGTTTGAATATCAGCGAATGTTGGCGTAAAATTAGTTTGTGTTTCTTGGCTTTTCACCAAAAGACTATTGTTGCGGTAACGTATTCCCGTTACTGTCGACCATTTTTTATTCTTGGAAACGGCATCAACGGACAGGCTTCCGCCAAGAAAACTAGCTTCAAGATTTGCGCCAAATTTGACCGGTTTTCTATAGGTAATGTCTAACACCGAAGATAGTTTGTCTCCAAATTTCGCCTGAAAACCTCCGGCAGAAAAATCAATATTTTGAACCAAGTCGGTATTGATAAAACTCAATCCTTCTTGCTGCCCCGAACGAATCAGAAAGGGACGATACACTTCAATCTCATTGACATAAACCAAATTCTCATCATAATTTCCTCCACGAACGGCGTATTGCGTACTCAATTCATTATTAGAATTCACTCCAGGCAATGTTTTCAAAATATTTTCGATACCCGCATTGGCTCCGGGAATTTTTCGGATAACTTCAGGCTCAATTGTGGTAATTCCCTGAACTCTTTTTCTGTTTTTTGCAATAACGATAACTTCGCCCATCTGCTCCTGGTAATCACTCATCACCAAGTTGAACTCCTGTTCTTCATTTTCTTTTAAAACAATCGAAACCGTAACCTTTTTCAAGGAAATATGGGTAAAAACAATCGTCACTTTTTGATTAGCGGGAACTCTTAAATCAAAAAAACCATTCGGATTGGATTGGGCAGTATTACCAGGACATGAAACATTAACGTTAGCTACAGCTTGGTTATTTTTATCAAGAATAATTCCTTTTATTCTAGCGGATTGTGCCAATGCAGCAAACCCAAAACAGAAAAAAAAGAAAACAAATATTACTTTATTAGCACTCAAATGGTTTGGTTTTTATTTTTTTTGACTTCTAAAAAAATGAGTTTCAAAGGTAGTTGAATTTCCTACATTATCTGTTACAACTACTTTTAAATCATTGGCACCTTCAGCCACTATACCATCACTAAAATTGTGCGTTATTTTTTTAGTTTTATTATCATATTCGAATAATACCCAGTTTCCATTCAAATAGCCGTTATAGGATTTTATTCCTGATAATTCGTCATTTATAGTCAGTTGAATCGTCTTTTGATCACTCAACCATTTTCCTTCGATTGGTTTAGCTATCGTAATTTTGGACATGATAGTATCCATAACCAAAGCATACTTTCCCAACGTTTTTACTTTAGCATTAAAAACACTATCTTTTCTATACGTTGGATTATAAGTCACTTTTTTACCTTCGACTAAACCTATAAATATTTTCTCTCTCTGAGTTTCGCTGTATTTATTGTCTTCTATAGAAATCGTAAAATTAGTATGAGCCGGAACAGTGTCCTCATGAAGGAATAAAGTATCATTTTTCACATCAAAATTCAAATCAAAATCATCATAAAACGTCCCCGCAGGAAAGAAAACTGACATATTATCTTTGGCAAAATTACTGTCTTTGTTTGCTCTCACAAAATAGTTAGACACAACAGGCTCTTGCTCAATAATGGTGGATAATAAATCATATTGAACAGGAATGGAAACCGTACTTTTATTTCCAAAAAAATCTGAAACTTCAACTCGATAAATAGAAGTCAAGTTAGGAACTACAGAAATGATTCCATTGTTTTCATCAGTCTGAATAATGCTTAATCCGTACTTATTTTTCATGAATAATTTCTGGACTCTTTGCTGCGTTTTCTTATACTTCGAATAATCGATCAGTGCATTTACATAACGCATATCGTCAAAAGAATAGGTGCCAAATTGATAACCAAAATTTGGTTTTCCGTTGTAAAAAGACTGCACCTTAAATACTCCATTACTATTGAAAGAAACATCATCATAATCAAAAGCCGTAATACCAAAACCTATTTTTCCATTGGCAACCACTTTTTCAGACAGATAGGTTCCGTTTTTTTGTAATGATAAATTAAGCAACAAAGGACGCTTCGAATGATTCACCGAAGTTTTTGTATCTAAAGGATATACATAAACGCCTGAAATAAGAGGTTTTTTTGTGTCCTTAATATTCTTATCAAATCCAAAAAACATAGGATTAATAATTTTCTCCGTTTTAGTATCTCGAAATTCAAAATGCAAATGCGGTCCCTCAGAACCACCTGTATTTCCTGAAAAAGCAATTACTTGCCCTTTTTTAACAATCAATTCATCTGGCTTTAAGAACAACTCGATTTCAAAAGATTTTAAGGCATATTGGGCTTTTTTGATGTAATTTTCAATAGGATCATTTGCTTTTTGTAAATGCCCATATACTGATGTATACCCGTTAGGATGAGTAATATAAATTGCCTTTCCGTTACCAAAAGTGGAAATTTTCATTCTTGATATATACCCATCGGCAACAGCGTAAACCTTTAATCCTTCTTTCTGTAACGTTTTTAAATCAAAGCCTGCATGAAAATGATTGGGTCTCAATTCACCAAAATTTCCTGAAAGTTGCATTGGAACATCAAGTGGCGGACTGAAATAATCTTTGGGATAGTCCACTTGGGCAAAAAGGGCGGGGCAAAAAAATATAAGAAATATAAAAATTTTCATGGAGGTTCATTTTTGCTAAGATAAAAAAAAGTAGTTAATAAAAAATCATAAAAGAAGTCAAATCACAACGCACTGAATTACATATAATTAATTTTTTTAACGTAAAAAAATCAATAAAATATTGTAATAATAAAAAGGAATACTAACTTTGTAAGATTAAGTAATGAATTAGAATTAATAATGAGTGTAATTGCAGAAATAATTGATACTCTTGAAAATAAGGTTGAAAAACTTTTCAGCAAACTGAAAGGTTTGGAGAAAATCAATCAAGATTTAAAAATTGAATTAACGAAATCTGCAGCAACCATACAAACTCAATATCAAGAGATTGAAGCGCTAAAAACGCAATGTGAAACACTCAAAATTGCTAATACATTATTAGGCAGTGACGATAATAAAAGAGATACAAAGCTTAAAATAAATTCATTAATTCGCGAAATTGATTACTGTATAGCACAACTATCAGATTAATAATAAATATGGACGATAAGCTTAAAATTAAAATATCAATCGCAGACAGAGTTTACCCGTTAACGGTCGAATTGTCTCAGGAAGAAGGACTTAGAAGCGCCTCAAAGAAAATTGATGTAATGATAAAGCAATTTGAAGAAAATTATGCTGTTCGTGACAAGCAAGATGTATTAGCCATGTGTGCGCTACAGTTTGCCTCGCAAGTAGAACAAAAACAAATTGATAATGCAATTGATGGTGAAGCAACCATTGAAAGATTAAAAAAAATCAATGCGGTTTTAGATCAATATCTCGACAATTAAACGTTCTTTACAAAGACTAAGATACTGCCTACATTAGTTCATATTTGGTAAACTCAACACTAACAATTTAGAATGAGCAAATCATCACTACTAAAGCATGCCACGCTCCGGCGAGGAAACTTGAACAGTGAGTTAGCTCAAAACTTGTCTTTCCGAGTTTATTCAATTACCCTAATGTAGGCTTTTTTATATATAAATTTTAACAAACATGGACAACATATTAACGATCATTATTACCGGTTTTATAGGTATTGCAGGGGGGTTTGGAGTAGCCAAAATTATAGAGAAAAGCAATATTTCTAACTTGATTAAAAACGCAAAAAAAGAAGCAGCATCGATCCTAAAAGATGCCAATCTTGAAGCCGAAAACATAAAAAAAGATAAAATTCTTCAAGCAAAAGAGAAATTTATCGAATTGAAATCAGAGCATGAGCAAGTAATTCTTTCTCGTGACAAAAAAGTAGCAGAAATAGAAAAAAGAGTTCGTGACAAAGAATCTCAAATCTCTAATGAATTGTCTAAAGCAAAAAAAGTTAATGATGATTTTGAATCAAAAACTTTAGAGTATACCACTAAAGTAGAAGTTTTAGATAAAAGACAGGCTGAAGTAGACAAATTACACAAAAGCCAATTACAACAACTGGAAGTAATCTCTGGATTATCTGCTGAAGAAGCTAAAAATCAGTTGGTAGAAGGATTAAAAGCAGAAGCTAAAAGCAAAGCGATGTCTCATATTCAAGACACCATTGAAGAGGCTAAATTGACCGCACAACAAGAGGCCAAGAAAATTATCATTAATACAATTCAAAGAGTTGGAACAGAAGAAGCGGTAGAAAATTGCGTATCTGTTTTTAATATTGAATCAGATGACGTAAAAGGTAGAATTATTGGTCGTGAAGGTAGAAATATCCGTGCCCTTGAAGCTGCAACTGGAGTTGAAATCATTGTAGACGATACACCAGAAGCTATTATTCTTTCTTGTTTTGACCCTGTACGTAGAGAAATAGCTCGTTTGGCATTACACAAATTGGTAACTGACGGAAGGATTCACCCGGCACGTATTGAAGAAGTTGTTGCGAAAACAGCCAAACAAATTGACGATGAAATTATAGAAGTTGGTAAACGTACGGTTATCGATTTAGGAATTCACGGCTTACATCCTGAATTGATTAAAGTTGTGGGACGTATGAAATACCGTTCTTCTTATGGGCAAAATTTACTACAACACTCCCGTGAAGTTTCTAAACTTTGTGGAATTATGGCCGCTGAGCTTGGCTTAAATGTAAAACTAGCTAAAAGAGCTGGTTTATTACACGATATTGGTAAAGTTCCAGATGCCGAAAGTGATTTACCACACGCATTATTAGGAATGCAGTGGGCTGAAAAATACGGTGAAAAAGAAGAGGTTTGTAACGCAATTGGAGCGCATCACGATGAGATTGAAATGAAATCGTTATTATCCCCGATTATTCAAGTTTGTGATGCAATATCAGGTGCAAGACCAGGTGCAAGAAGACAAGTATTGGATTCATATATTCAGCGTCTAAAAGACTTAGAAGAAGTAGCTTACGGATTTAGTGGCGTGAAAAATGCTTATGCTATTCAAGCGGGTAGAGAACTTCGTGTTATTGTAGAAAGTGAAAAAGTTTCTGATGAAAATGCAGCAAATTTATCTTTTGAAATATCACAAAAAATTCAAACAGAAATGACTTATCCCGGTCAAGTAAAAGTAACTGTAATCAGGGAGACCAGAGCGGTGAATATTGCGAAGTAAATCCCCTCCTAACCTCCCCCAAAGGGGAGGAATAAAAAACACATAAAACTGTAAGACTTATTGATTCAAAATCGATAAGTCTTTTTTTTTACAATTTTAATCCTGCCATATGAATACTGTTATTTGAAATCTGATTTTTTTCTGGGATGAAAAGTATTAATTACCTGCGTTAAAAACTTCCTGTCAAGATGAACATAAATCTCTGTTGTAGTTATCGATTCATGACCCAACATTAATTGAATGGAGCGCAAATCAGCTCCGTTTTCGAGAAGATGCGTAGCGAAAGAATGCCGTAGCGTATGCGGACTAATATTTTTATTTAAATTTATTTTGGTAGCCAAATCTTTAATAATCGTAAAAATCATAGCTCGTGTCAATTGATTTCCTCTTCTATTTAAGAACAACGTATCTTCAAATCCCTTTTTAATATTCAAATGGATTCGCATCGTATCTTTATAAATTTGAATGTATTTTTGAGTTAAATTTCCAATAGGCACAAAACGTTGTTTATTACCTTTTCCTGTGATTTTAATAAAACCTTCCTCAAAAAATAAATCTGAAATTTTCAAAGCTGTTAATTCAGAAACCCGAAGCCCACAACCATAGAGCGTTTCGAGCATGGCACGATTACGTTCCCCTTCATTAGTGGTTAAATCAATGGCAGAAATAAGAGTATCGATCTCATCAACAGATAAAGTATCAGGCAGTTTCCGACCTGTTTTAGGCGTTTCAATCAATTCTAAAGGGTTATTATCTCGAAAGTCTTCAAATATTAAATAGCTAAAAAAACTTTTAAGTCCCGAAATGATTCTGGCTTGTGAACGTGGATTAACTTGTTTTGAAACATCATAAATAAACTGCTGAATTGTTTCCTCATCAATATGTATTGGAGAAATGGCTATTCCATTCTTTTCAAGGAAAAGACACAAACGTTCTATATCGAAAGAATAATTTTCAATAGTATTCTTTGACAAACCACGCTCGATTCTTAAATAGGACTGATAACTTTTTATATATGTATTCCAATTCATATCCCAAAGTAAAGCATTTTTTAGACATAAAAAAACCACGCTTTGAACGTGGTTAACTTTATAAGTAAATGAAAAATATTATTTTCTCCATTTACCTCCACCAATATAAAATCCTAAATGAATTCCTAAATAAGTATTTGAAACTGTCCCTAAATTGTTACCATTCATATCCTGCAAATTAGATTTTGGCACCAAATTATATTCTAATCCCATTCTGAATTTACCCCATTCAAATCCTCCACGTAATAATGCTCCCATTTTACCAGTTGCATCTATTGCCATTTGATTCGAATCATTGGCATCATTAAACTCTACATTTGCAATAGAATAATATCCTGCTCCACCACCAATATAAGGAACAAAAGATTTTCCAGCTTTATTAAAATAATAATCATAAGTTCCTACGTACGAACCATTAGCCGAAACTTTAGCACTGGTAGTATTCCCATCTCCATTATCTTGAATATCACGAATCATTGCAGCAACACCAATTCGCAAACCGATGTTCATATTCTCTTTTATATTGTATTTTGGTTCAATAGAAAACAATATACCTCCCCCACCATTTGAAGGGACTGTATATCCTAAATCTAACCCAACTCTAAACCCACCCTGCTTTTGTGAATAAACATTGGTAAAAGCCAATGCGATAAATACTGCTAAAATTACTTTTTTCATTTTTTATTGTTAATTGTTAATTGTTAATTGTTAATTGTTAATTGTTAATTGTTAATTGTTAATTGAAATAAAAATACAAAAAATAAAGCTCGTAAAATTCTTACTAATATAAATTGCAAACATACTTATCAACACTATAATTCCACAACACCTTTTTAAGGTCGAAGCATTTTCACATAAAAAAACCTCCCGAATTGGGAGGCATAGAATATTGTATTTATAAAAATTTTAAAATTTGTAACCTACAGAAATTAGGAAAACAGAATTTTTTGATTCAGATTCCCCTGGAAATAAATCTTCTTGCACTCGTGTTAAACCTAAATTATAACGTGCGCCCAACATAAATTTTTCAGCAAAATTATAATTGGCACCAAAACCCAAACTTACATCTATTGATTTAGTGTCATCCTTAACGTCCACAGAATCTCCACCAGATTTTGCTTTGGCAGATACTAGAAAACCAATTTGAGGGCCTAATTCAAGACTAAAAGCATCAGCTACATAATATTTAGCCATAACTGGAATATTGATATAGTCTAATTTCAAATCGCCTTTATCGCCTTCAAATTCTAATTTAACTCCTTGTGTAGAGTATAGCAATTCAGGTTGAATAGCGAATTCATCACTTATCATAAATTCTCCGAAAAAACCTATGTGAAATCCTACTAAAGAGTTTGAATTTACACCATCTTGATCAGCATTAGTAATTGAGGAAATGTTCAAACCTCCTTTAGCTCCAAATGACATGTCCTCTTTTTCCTGAGCATTCACAAATCCAAATGCGAACACTAATACTACTGTTAAAATAATTTTTTTCATGATTTATTATTTAAAATTTGTATGCTTAAAGTTAAAAAAATCAAACAAGGGATTTCCTTTTAAACCATAAAACTCGTTGATTTCCAAATTAATCCGTTTAAATACAACAAAAAATAAGATTTAACTCATTGATTTTTAATTAATTACAATTTAACTAATTATTTTACACACAAAAAAATGCCTAATTAAAAGCTTAAAAACATTATTATCTTGAATTTAAATTAAGTGAATATTATAAGTAAAAAACATAAAATTGTAATATATATTTACTTTAAGAGTTTTATATTGTACATTCAAATTAAGAACAATAATTAAATACAACATTATGAAAAAGACAATTTTAGTCACCGTTTTACTTCTTGCTATTTCAGGTAATATGCAAGCTCAACTAGTTAAATTTGGAATAAAAGCTGGTTTAAATTATGCCAATCAAACAGGTACAGATATTACAATAAACAGCACTAATTACAAAACAGACGCTATTACCAGTTATCATGCCGGTTTAGTTGCCGAAATTAAACTAATAAAAGGTTTTTCCATTCAACCCGAATTGTTGTATTCTACTCAAGGAGCAACGTACAAAAATGCTGTTGAAGAATTCAGAAATGAATTGGGTTATTTGTCCATTCCTGTATTGGCAAAAATTCATTTGAATAAAACGGTGAGTCTTGATCTTGGCCCACAAGCATCATTTTTATTGAGTGAAAGAAAAGAATTTGATGTTGAAGATTCAGAAACTTTTGATTTTGCCGCTGTTGGAGGTTTAGGATTTGATATTACAAAAAACTTTTTCCTGCAAGCTCGTTATGTATTAGGACTAACAGAAGTATCAAAAGAGGCACAAACCAAGAACTCAGTAGTTCAAATTTCAGCAGGTTTTAAATTCTAGAAAACAATAAAAAAAATAAATTTATTAAAACCGTTCTTTAAATTGGAACGGTTTTTTTATTTTTACCAAAACATCAACTATGAAAATAAGTATCATCAACGGGCCAAATCTTAATCTTTTGGGTAAACGAGAACCAGAGGTCTATGGTAGTCAAACTTTTGAAGACTATTTTACAACTCTAAAATCAAAATATCCACAAGTTGAACTAACCTATTACCAAAGCAACATTGAAGGGGAATTAATAGATAAAATTCAGGAGTTTGGTTTTTCTTATGATGGTATAATTCTAAATGCAGGTGCTTACACACATACTTCTATAGGTATTGGTGATGCAATAAAAGCCATTACAACCCCAGTAATTGAAGTCCATATTTCAAATACTTTTTCTCGTGAAAGTTTCCGTCACCAATCCTATATTTCAGGTAATGCAAAAGGGGTTATTCTAGGATTTGGTCTAAAAAGCTATGAACTAGCCATACAGTCTTTTTTATAACTTCAATATTGGAGCAAAATAATCTTATGAATGTTTAACAAAGAATTAGTATCCTCTTTTTAAACTTCTTATATTTTTGTGAAAGAAAAAACTTTCATGAAAAAATACTGCTTACTTTTAATTTCCCTGATCTCAATTACCAACAATGCACAAATAAAGGGAACTGTCTCTGACGAAAAAGGGAATCCACTACCTTTTGTAACCATTTTTCAAGAAGAAACATATAATGGAACAACCTCAAATGAGTTAGGAAAGTATGAACTAAACTTGAAGAAAACAGAAAATCAAACCGTAATATTCCAATATTTAGGTTTTAAAGCACAAAAAGTAGCGATTCAAACTGAACAATTTCCTTATTCTTTGGATGTAAAAATGGCAGAAGAAAGTTATTCTTTAAATGAAGTTGTAATCAATACCAAAATAAATCCTGCCATTGCTATCATAAAAAATGCAATAGCCAGCAAAAAAGAAAATACCGAAAAAACAGCTCGTTTTAAAGCTGATTTTTATTCTAGAGGAATTTTCAAACTCAAAAATGCCCCTAAAAAAATATTCGGTCAAAAAATTGGTGATATGGATGGATCCTTAGATTCAACAGGAACGGGCATTATCTCATTGTCTGAAACCTTTTCTAAAATAACTTTTGAAAAGCCAAATAATTTAAAAGAAATAGTAACTGCATCAAAAGTAAGCGGAAGAGATAATGATTACAGTTATAATACGGCCAGATCTTCTTTTTATGATTTCTATGATAATACAGTTGATTTTAAAGTTAATATGATTTCTCCAATAGCGAATAATGCTTTCAATTATTATAAATACAAGTTAGAAAGTACATTTTACGATGAGAATAATCAAATGATCAATAAAATCAAGGTTACTCCAAAACGCGATAGCGAACCCGTTTTTGAAGGCTACATTTATATTGTTGAGGATTCTTGGGCAATATATGCTGTACATTTAGATATAAAAGGATACCGAATGAAAGAGGAATTTGTAGATGTCATGACATTAAAACAAAACTTTAGTTATAACAGAAACAGCAAGATTTGGGCAAAAAATACGCAAAGTCTGGAAATTACAGCTGGAGCTTTTGGTATAAAATTTACGGGGAAATACAACTATGTTTATAGTAATTATGAATTTGTAAACTCTTTTGCTAAAAAAACTTTTACAAATGAAATTACCAGTGTCGAAATAAATTCAAACAAAAAAGACAGTCTTTTTTGGAACAACTACAGACCTATTCCTTTAACATTCGAAGAAAGCAACGATTACATTCGAAAAGATAGTATTTACAAAGTTCGTAATTCTAAAAAATATTTAGATTCTATCGATGCTAAAGGGAATAAATTCAAAATACAAAAAATATTAACGGGTTACACTTATAAAAATAGTACAGAGAAACACTCTTTTAGTTATGAAGGATTATTAAATCTGGGGTCCTTAAGTTTTAATACCGTTCAAGGATATAATTTTGATACTGGTTTTAGATACACCAACTGGAAAAATCAGGAAAAAGGTAAAAACACCTCCATAAGCACAAAATTAAATTACGGTTTTTCGGATGATCGCTTGCGCGCTACAGGCTCATTTATTCATCGATTCAACAATCAGGATTATGGAACCTTATACTTGACAGGAGGAAATACTGTTAAACAATTTAATGCAGAACAACCCATCAGCAAAGCAATAAATACTATTAGTTCTTTAGCATTTAAAAATAATTATATGAAACTGTATAATTTAGAATTTGCAACAATAGGTTATAGTCAAGATATTGCCAATGGGGTAAACCTAAACGGAAAAATAGAATACCAACAGCGAAAACCGTTATTCAACACTACAGATTTTTCATATTTTAATAAACAAAATTTATATACTTCTAATAACCCATTAGCACCAGATGATTTTATCACTCCCGTTTTTGAAAAACATCATTTGATGAAAATAAATCTAAATGCAAAAATCAATTTTGGTAATAAATACTCCTCTCGCCCAGATGGAAAGTTTAATATAAGAAATGAAATATACCCTACGCTGTATTTAGGCTATGAAAAAGGATTCGCAGCTAATGAAAAGAAATATGAATTTGATCATGTAAATGCACGCTTAAATTATGAGGCAGCATTAGGAAATAAAGGAAATATAGGATTGAATTTGAAAGCCGGAAAATTTTTCAATGGTGAGAACATCTCCTTTGTCGATTACAAACATTTTAATGGAAATCAAACACACATTGGTCAAACTGAGCGCTATTTAAATGTGTTCAATATATTGCCTTATTATTCTAACAGTACGAATGATCGCTATTTTGAAGCACATGCAGAGTACAATGACGAAGGGTATATTATGAATAAAATCCCGCTACTGAATAAATTAAAATCAACATTAATTTTAGGTGCTCATTCTCTATCTACCCCAAATCTTAAACCTTATACTGAATTTACAGTTGGCCTGGATAATCTTGGTTTTGGCAAATTTAAAATGTTTCGTGTAGATTATGTTCGTTCCTACCAAAATGGTTTTCAAGGTGATGGTGTAATTTTTGGCCTTAAATTTTTAAATATTTTAGAGTAAAATCTTCCAACCAAATAAAAAAGGCACAAGAGTTAATTTTCTTGTGTCTTTTTTAGCTTTTATAAATATCAAAAGATTCAATTTGGGATTAGTATAAAATAAATCTATTCATTGGGCTCTACATGAATCAAAACATGTCCTAATTCAGGTATTTCTTGTCTTAAAGTATCTTTTAGTTTATGGGCCAATTCATGTCCCTCTTTTACCGTAATATTGGCATCAACACGGGCGTGAAGATCTACATGATATTTCATACCCGATTTACGTATAAAACACTTCTCCGTATCAATAATTCCATCTACTTGAAATGAAACCTTTCTAATTTCATCAATTAAATCATCGTTCAGATGCTCATCCATAATCTCTCCCAGAGCAGGTCTGAAAATCAGATAACTGTTATAAAGGATAAATCCTGATGCAAAAAGCGCCGCCCAATCATCGGCCGATTCGTATCCTTTACCTAAAATCAATGCAATAGAAATTCCTATAAATGCGGCAACCGATGTTATTGCATCGCTTCTATGGTGCCAAGCGTCTGCCCGCAATGAAGAACTATTCGTTTCTCTGCTGCGTTTCATCACTAACCGAAAGGAATACTCTTTCCAAACAATTATAGCTCCAAGAACAAAAAGTGTCCAGGACTTTGGTAATTCATGAGGTGTACTAATATTAATAATACTTTCATAGGCAATGATTGTAGCCGAAGTAATCAAAAAACCTACTACCAAAAAAGTTATTAATGGTTCAGCACGGCCATGTCCGTAGGGATGATTTTGATCTGCCGGTTTATTCGAATACTTAATTCCGAACAATACTAAAAGTGAGGAAAAGATATCAGTCGTAGATTCGATCGCATCTGCAATTAAAGCATATGAATTTCCAAAAAAACCCGCTAACCCTTTTATAATCGCTAAACAGATGTTCCCTACGATGCTAAAATAAGTTGCTTTAATTGCAGTTTGTTCGTTTGACATTGTATTTTGTAATGATTTAATAAAATTAAAAATCGTTTAAATAATCCCTCGAATTTTGAATTGATTCATTCAAGAGGATTGTTTAAACGATTATTTTTCTATCAATTTTAGATTATTAAGCTCGAATAATATTAGCACCAATGGCTCTTAATCGTTCATCAATTCGCTCATAACCTCTATCGATTTGTTCAATATTCTGAATAGTACTTGTTCCTTTAGCAGAAAGAGCTGCAATCAATAATGAAATTCCGGCACGAATATCCGGTGAAGACATGGTTGTTGCTTTCAATTGTGATTTGAAATCATGTCCCATAACTACCGCTCTATGCGGGTCACACAACATAATTTTTGCTCCCATATCAATTAACTTGTCTACGAAAAACAATCTGCTTTCAAACATTTTTTGATGAATCAATACATCACCTCTTGCTTGTGTAGCTACTACTAAAACAATACTCAATAAATCAGGGGTAAATCCTGGCCAAGGCGCATCAGCAATAGTAAGAATAGAACCATCAATATCTGTTTTTACTTCATATCCATCTTCGTGAGCAGGAATATAAATGTCGTCTCCTCTTCGTTCCAAAGTGATTCCCAATTTTCTAAAAGTATTCGGAATAACACCAAGATTATCCCAACTTACATCCTTAATTGTAATTTCGCTTCTGGTCATGGCTGCTAATCCAATCCATGAACCTATTTCTATCATATCCGGAAGAATTCTATGCTCACAACCTCCCAGACTTTCAACACCTTCAATAGTCAATAAGTTAGATCCAACGCCTGTTATTTTAGCTCCCATGGAGTTTAACATCTTACACAATTGTTGTAAATAAGGTTCACAAGCAGCGTTATAAACTGTTGTTTTTCCTTTGGCTAAAACTGCAGCCATAACTATATTAGCTGTTCCGGTAACTGAGGCTTCGTCCAGTAACATGTCAGCACCTTTCAATCCTTTAGGTGCTTCAACACCATAAAAATGATCTTCTCTATTGTAACGGAATTTCGCTCCCAGATTGATAAATCCTTCAAAATGTGTATCTAGTCTTCTACGACCAATTTTGTCTCCACCGGGCTTTGGAATATACCCTCTGCCAAAACGAGCCAATAATGGTCCTACAATCATAATAGAACCTCGAAGAGAACCGCCTTCTTGTTTAAATGCTTCTGTTTCTAAATACTGTATATTAACATCATCAGCTTGAAAAGTATAAGAGTCCGATCCATTTTTTTGGATTTTAACTCCTAAATTTCCTAAAAGCGTAATTAGCTTATTGATATCAATAATATCAGGAATATTATTAATTGTCACTTTTTCAGAAGTTAAAAGAACAGCACATAAAATCTGTAATGCTTCATTTTTAGCTCCTTGTGGCGTGATTTCTCCTTTTAGACGAATGCCACCTTCTATTTTGAAAATTCCCATATTCTTTTTTTAAGGTTCTTAGGTTTTAGGACACAAAGGTTCCGAAGTTTTTGCTAATTTGTAAATGCAGCAACTCAGAATCTAAATAACTTAGTCCCCATTTTATTTTGGATTGTTGTTTTTTACGAAAGGTTTTGGTTTTCCCGTTTTCAAATTCTTGTTGCTTAGAATTTTTGGTTGCCCAACCGGAGTAATTTTATTGGATACTCGCTTATTAGTTCGTAATAAGTCAGTAGTGTTCAAAAGTTCTTCTGTACTTTGAAGCAAATTCAATTTACCTCCAGATAATTCATATAAATGTTCGAAAATAACATCATCCTTAACCGTATCTTTATTCCAACTCAGATATGATTTTTTCATGTGATTGGCAATTACTTTTACCAATGCATTTTTCATTTCGCCTTCCTCCCATTTATTAGCGACATCAATCATATACTTTATGTTGTTGCCATAATATCGGTATTTTGGAAAATTTTGTGGGTATTTTAAAACATCCGGTTTTAATTGCAAAACTTCGCGAGATGGGATTGGGTAAGGTGAATCAGCAACTAATTTAAAATCGGACATAATAAAAATCTGATCCCACAATTTATGCTGAAAATCAGGAACATCACGTAAATGAGGATTCAAACTTCCCATTACTTGAATAATATATTTTGCCGCTTTATTGCGCTCTACATCATCTTCAATTTTAGTCGCCTGATCAATTAATTTCTGCAAATGACGGCCATATTCCGGAATAATTAAATGCGATCTCTCTGCATTATATTCCAAATGATGGACTGTATCGTTCGCGTTTTCTTTTATATATTTTGAATTCATATTCGAATGTATATTTTTTTGATCTAAATATGCCTCTTTTTCGAAGATTTAAAATCATTCGATTTGTATGCATCAAAAACTTATTATATTACAGGGAAATAATACCTTTAATTGTAGAAACTTCTAGGTATTTATCTACTATTTCTTGTGAATCTTTCATGGTTACGTCAACAGATATACTTGTAAATTTGCCTGTTCTGGATTTTGTCGTTTTTATAACCGCACCCATACAATCAAAAGCCAACTCAACACGTTCAACATTATCACATTCAGTAGGTACAATAAATTTAAACAAATATTCTGCTGGCCAGGTATTACTCATGTCCAACTCCACTTTTAATCTATCATAAAATTCTTCGGTCTTCTTGTCCATTTTCTATTTAAAAATAAAGGCAAATATACGGTTTCAAATGTAAATTATGAATTTTGAAATATGATTTTTTGTCAAATACCATTATTTACGGCAATCATTTTTTTAAAATTCCATTTAGTTTGAGTAATTTTGCGCCTTATTTGTAAAAAGTGCAGAAAGAAATCATAGTTATCATTGGCGGTCCCGGAACTGGAAAAAGTACAATCATTGACGGATTGATAGCTAATGGATACTGTTGCTACCCCGAAATTTCCAGACAAGTAACGTTAGAAGCCCAAAAACAGGGTGTCGAACAATTGTTTCTCGAAAACCCCTTATTGTTTAGTGAACTACTTCTGGAAGGCAGGAAAAAGCAATTTCAAAGCGCACTTGAAGAACCACATGAAATTGTTTTCATTGATCGCGGCATTCCTGATGTTTTAGCGTATATGCACTACATCGGAGATAGTTATCCTTCATTTTTTGATTTGGCTTGCCAAAAATATAAATACACTAAAATCTTCATTCTTCCACCTTGGAAAGAAATCTATATTAGTGATACAGAGCGATATGAAAATTTTGAACAAGCAAAAAATATCGACAACCATCTTGTAACTACCTATGAAAAATATGGTTACGAACTCATAGAAGTACCTAAAGATAGTGTTGATAACAGAATTCTTTTTATCTTAGATAAAATTTCTAAATAATTTAAGAATTACAAATTGGGATTTACGGTTTTTTCACCAAGTATAAATTAAAATCTAATCCCGAAGCTTTGGGACTCAAATCTATGCCAGAAGCATTACAAATTCTTCAAAAGTATTGGAAACACAACAAATTTAGATCGCTACAAAACGAAATTATAAATTCTGTTTTAGATGGCGAAGACACTTTTGCGCTAATGCCTACCGGTGGTGGAAAATCAATATGTTTTCAGGTTCCCGCAATGATGCAGGAAGGAATTTGCCTTGTAATCTCCCCTTTAGTGGCGTTGATGAAAGACCAAGTCGCTAATTTGCAAAAGCGAGGTATTAAGGCGATTGCATTGACTGGCGGAATAAAATCGGATGAAATGATTGACCTGTTGGACAATTGTCAATTTGGAAATTATAAATTCCTGTATTTATCCCCGGAACGATTGCAATCGGATTGGATTCTCGAAAGAATAAAGAACCTTCCTATAAATTTAATTACCATTGACGAAGCACATTGCGTTTCACAATGGGGACATGATTTCAGACCTGCTTATTTGAAGATTTCAGGATTAAAAAAGCATTTTCCAAAAATCCCTTTCTTGGCTTTGACCGCAACTGCAACACCAAAAGTTAAAGAAAGCATCATTAATGATTTAGGATTACATAATCCTAAAGTTTTCGAAAAATCATTTGCAAGGGAAAATATTGCCTACATGGTTTTTGAGGTAGAAGACAAACTTTTTAGAATCGAACAAATACTGAAGAAAAATCCTCAGCCCTCCATAATATATGTTAGAAACAGAAAATCATGTTTGGATATTTCCTCACAACTACAGTCCTTGGGATTCAAAGCAACGTATTATCACGGCGGACTTACGTCCAAAGAAAAAGACAAAAACATGCAGTCTTGGATGAATGAAGAAGCGCAAGTTATTGTTGCCACAAATGCGTTTGGGATGGGAATTGATAAAGCCAATGTAAAAACAGTCATTCATATACAACTTCCGGAAAATTTAGAAAATTATTACCAGGAAGCGGGACGAGCGGGAAGAAATGGCGAGAAAGCATATGCTGCCTTATTAACCAGCCCATCCGATATACTTCAGACAGAAAATCAGTTTATAAATATTCTTCCTGATAAAAAGTTTTTGAATCAAATGTATATCAAACTCTGTAATTATTTTCAGATTGCTTATGGAGAAGGAATCAACGAACAATTTACGTTCAATTTACATCATTTTTGTTTAAAGTATGAGTTCCCAACATTGAAAACTTACAATGCCATGCAGTTTCTGGATAGACAAGGCATTATTAATCTGTCCCAAGAATTTTCAGAAAAAATCACGCTACAATTTCTTATTCCTTCCAAAGAAGTAATCCGTTATATGAGTTTGAACCCTAATGACGAAGAAATTATTTTAGCAATATTGCGAACGTATCCAGGAATTTATGAAATGCAAACTGCTTTCAACTTACAATTGATTGTAAAAAAATCGAATCATACAGCTTCTGAAATACAAGCCGTTTTAAATAAATTGAAGGAAAAAGACATTATTGAGTATCATTCAAAAAATAATGATGCCACATTAATTTTCAATGAAATTCGTGAAGATGAAAGAACAATCAACAGGATTGCTAAATATTTAGAAAATCAAAACGAATTAAAAAAAGAACAACTCAAATCTGTACTCTATTACATTAATGAGAAAAAAGTTTGCAAAAGCAAATTGATTTTGAATTATTTTGGCGAAAAGACAGATGTTGATTGTGGTATTTGCTCCTATTGCATTACTAAAAAAAATAAGAAAAGGGATGTGACTTCACTTTCAAAAGAGATTTTTGCTTTATTGCAAACAGAAGATTTAAATTCCCGAGACATACAAAATCGAACTAAAGACAGCCCGGACGATGTTATCTTTGTTCTACAACATTTATTAGAGAACAATATTATACTTGTGAAACCTAACAATAAATACACTTTAAAATCATAATGGAAAAATTACGAATTGTTTTTATGGGAACCCCGGGATTTGCTGTTGGAATTCTGGATACTATAATCAAAAACAACTATGAGGTTGTTGGTGTTATTACAGCCGCAGACAAACCTGCTGGTCGTGGACAAAAAATAAAATATTCGGCAGTCAAAGAATATGCTTTGGCCCATAATCTTACTTTATTACAGCCTGCAAACCTTAAAGACGAAACTTTTTTATCGGAATTAAAATCGTTGAACGCTAATTTACAAATCGTTGTTGCGTTCAGAATGTTGCCAAAAGTAGTTTGGGAAATGCCTTCGTTAGGAACATTTAATCTTCACGCTTCACTCCTACCCAATTATCGCGGTGCCGCACCTATAAATTGGGCAATCATAAATGGAGAAACAAAAACAGGCGTGACTACTTTTTTTATCGATGATAAAATTGATACTGGCGCCATGATCTTAAGTTCGGAAATACCAATTGCAGCAAATGAAAATGCGGGACAATTACATGATCAATTAATTGATTTAGGAAGCAAGACCGTTATTGCCACTTTGGAGATGATTGAAAAAGGAAATGTAACTACAATTATCCAGAAAGATGATGCTGATATAAAAACTGCCTATAAACTAAATAAAGAGAATTGTAAAATAGATTGGACAAAATCGGCTTCAGAAATAAATAATTTGATTCGAGGTTTAAGTCCTTATCCCGCGGCTTGGTGTTTTTTTGGAGACAAAAATGAAGAGTGGAATGTAAAAATATATGAAGCAAAAATCATCTCCGAACATCACAATTACACCATTGGGAGTTTGATTTGTAGCAAAAAAGAGATGAGAATTGCAGTAAAAAATGGATTCATTCAGGTATTAAGTTTACAATTTCCTGGAAAAAAGAGAATAAGCACAGTAGAATTGTTAAATGGGATGTCTTTTTCTGAAAACGCAAAAGTCTATTAACATCAGTAAAAACGGGTGTTTAGATGCTTTTAACAAGAAATAGCCTTTGTTTTATGAACAAAAAAAATAAGTTATTAACAAAACAAACTAAAATAACACAAAACGCTTGCAAGGAACGTATTTCCTACTAAATTTGTGTATTAACAATTTTTTTAACCAACAATTAATAACTATTTATTATGAACAAATCAGAATTAATCGATGCTATCGCTGCTGATGCAGGAATTACAAAAGCTGCAGCAAAATTAGCTTTAGAGTCATTTTTAGGAAATGTAGGCGGTACTTTGAAAAAAGGTGGAAGAGTATCTTTAGTAGGTTTCGGATCATGGTCAGTTTCGGCTAGAGCTGCCAGAGACGGAAGAAATCCTCAAACAGGAAAAACCATCCAAATCGCAGCTAAAAATGTTGTGAAATTTAAAGCTGGTGCAGAATTAGAAGGAGCGGTAAACTAATTTAAGTTTTCCAATATAATCAAAACCTTCCAGATGGAAGGTTTTTTTATGCATTTAAACGACTTTGTTTGGAATTATCAAAATTTAATTCTTAAATTTAATAAAAAAAACTAGCGTTATGATTTCAGAAAAATTAAAAAAAGGACATCTACTTATAGCAGAGCCTTCTATATTTGGAGATTTATCATTTAGCAGATCAGTAATCTTATTAGCGGACCATAACAAGGATGGTTCTGTTGGTTTTATTATCAATAAACCTTTGAAATATACCATCCACGACCTGATACCAGATATTGACGCAAGATTCAAAATCTACAATGGAGGACCAGTAGAACAAGACAATCTTTATTTTATTCACGACATTCCTGAGTTGATTCCTAATAGCGTCGAGATTTCAAATGGCATCTATTGGGGAGGAGATTTTGAATCTACAAAAGAACTCATCAATTCCGGAAAAATAAGTAAAAACAATATTCGCTTCTTTTTGGGATATACCGGTTGGGAAGAAGACCAACTGGAAACAGAAATGGAGTGTAATTCTTGGATTATCACTGAAAATAATTATGAGAATAAAATCATAGGAAAATCAGCGGCTCATTTCTGGAAAGAACAAATTATGGAATTAGGTGGAGAATATCTCATTTGGTCCAATGCTCCAGAAAACCCTTATTTAAATTAAACACCACTTACCGCTTCATTAAGCTTTTCAACTAATACATTTGCTAATTTAGTTGTAAATTCCTTTTTACGATATTTTGTAATAGGCTGTATGCCTTTTATAACATTTGTAATAAATAATTCATCTGCTTTTTGAAGATCAAATGGAGAAATTACTTCTTCTACTACTACATGTTCTATTTTTTTGGCCAAACCCAGAATTTGTTTTCTCATAACACCATTTAAACACCCTTCAGAAACTGGCGGTGTAATGAGTTTGTTACCCAGTAGCATAAAAATGTTTCCTTGCAAAGCTTCAACAACATTTTTACTGTCATTCAACAAAATGCAATTGTCTAATCCATTTTCATTTGCATAAATACTAGCGGTTATGTTTAAGATTTTATTCGTTGTTTTTATGGAAGACAGCAATTGTTTAGTCACATAAAAGTCTTTATACAAATCAACTTCATATTCTTTTTTGTTAATTGAATAGAACTTTTCTTCAAGTGCTATTGCATGAATTAAAAAAGAAATTGTATTATTTTGTGGTAAATAATAACCACCGTCATTTCTATAAATGGTAATTCTGGCTCTTGACGAGTCAGCTAAAACATTATTTTTAACGAGAGAAAGTATTTGTTCTTCAAAATATTCCATGGTAAAATTCATGGGAATTTCCATTCGAACCACTCGCATAGAAGACATTAATCTAAAATAATGATCTTCTAAAAAAAGAATTTTATTATCTATTATTTTAACCGTTTCGAAAACAGCATCACCATATAAAAAAGCGCGGTTTTGTGTCAATATATTAGCATCCTGCGACACTATAGTTCCATTAAAATTAATCATAAAAAAGCCCTAAATTTTGTTTACGGCAAATATAAGTCATAAATATGATTTTACTATACTGAACCGATTAGATGTTTCAAATCCGAAATTTGATTTTCCCATAACTGTGTTGCTTCATCAACTTCATTTTTATCGGCAAAGTCAATAACCATTAAAGAGACATCCTTTGTAAGTTCATCGACTAAAATATGTAATTCAAAAAAGTATTCCGTGTCTTTACTATTTTCATCAACCCATTTGAATTTGACTTTTTCACCCGACTTCTTAGAGGCAAGCCTAGCTTTTTCTTCGGAGTCATTCCAAATGAAAGTAAAAAACTCTCCACGAGAATTTACATTATCGGCAAACCATTCTGATAGACCAGAAGGAGTCGATATATATTGATATAATAATTGAGGCGAAGAATTTATAGGGAATTCGATTTCGTAACGTACTTTTTGATCCATGAGCTACATTTAATTTTTGTGAAATATATAGAATATAACTCCGAAAAAAAAGCATTTTTAAAAATATTTTTTTTTCTTAAAAATATACTTGCAAGCTCTAATATTATTTTTATATTTGCACCCGCATTCAGGGATGGTTATCCACCCTAAATCATGGCGAGATAGCTCAGTCGGTTAGAGCGCAGGATTCATAACCCTGAGGTCCCGAGTTCAAATCTCGGTCTCGCTACCAAAGCAAAAACCCTAACATCAATATGTTAGGGTTTTTTTATTCTAAAAAACTACCTTTTTTATATAAAAAATACAGAAACGCATACGTTTATTTGTTAATTTAAAACCTATGGGGCTGTAATCTTCTATTTTGGGTTGATTAATTTTGATTACTAAACTATATTATGTGGTTTTAAGAAGTTACAACACAATGGAATAGTTTTTGTATATTTGTAACCTCAATTAATAAATTATGCAATTAGCATTAAACATAGAACATTTTGCAAAACCAGTAGTTACGGAAACAAGGATAAGTTTCGTTTCTAATTTTTTTGGTATTTTGTTTAAGGGAATAAAAAAGAGACTATACAACGACATAGATAATTTTATTTTAGCCGTTGAAGGCTTCTATCCTTACAGCGAAAAACTTGAACTTTCGGAAGCTGCTAAATTATTAGAAAGAACAAAACTGGTGATTTCTAAGTTAAATAAAATAGATGAGGATTTATATAAAGATGACTATTTAAAAGACCAAATATTAAAAGAGAAATACAAGTATATGCTTAAATCCATCTATAAAATGGAAAGCATACTACATAAAACTATATATAAAAATAGCCCCGTTGAAAAAACAGATAAAACTATATTAAAAGGAATTTCCGACATGAATAAAAGAAATATGTCTAAATTACTTTCTGTTTAATGGCGTTTCAAAGAGGAGATATAATTATGGTTTATTTCGATTTACCATATTCCGAATCATCCGACTCTCATCCAGCCATAATAATATCAAATGATGATGTTTTTGAACAGGATGGTTTATATATCTGTGTAATGATGTCTTCAACAACAAAAAATATTGACAAATATTCTTTCGAAGTTACCCAAGAAATGTTGGTAAATAAAAATAACAAAGATTATTCCCAAGTACGTTGCCATCTGATTACAAACGTAGATCAGGAATCAATAAGGGGTGGTAAAATTAATTCAATGAAAAAAAACAGTGTAGATCAATTAGTAATAAGAATTTCTGACATCACACTATCTGTATAACCTTTTAGGAATACTAAAACGCATACGATTCATATTTTTTATTTGAAAACAAAATAGAAAGCACCTGTAAATAAAGGATGTTAGAAGTCGTTTTCAGATTCATAACCCTGAGGTCCCGAGTTCAAATCTCGGTCTCGCTACCAATCGAGTAGGTAGGGGGATTACTCCCCCGCCCTCTCACACCACCGTATGTACTTACGTGTACGGCGGTTTCCTTAAAGTGGTTTACGATGTTTTGTCGTCTGATTACATTCCTCTT